>JBJFET010000076.1:0-2448 GCA_051891035.1 Succinivibrio sp.
CAGTGTACCAATTGAACTGTTTTTAAATCCAACCTCACTGCTTGATATAGATCAGAATGTCCTGATGTGTCAGACAGGATATCTGACTTTAAAGAGACCGCTTACAAATACATCAACAGCAGTTTTGGGAATACCAAACTTTGAGGTTCAAAAATCACTTGCAAGACTTTTAAAATCAAAGATATTTGACAGCTCAGTCAATACTCTTGCAAGAGGTGCAAAAGAGCTGTTTACAGAAGGCAATACAGAGAAAATCATAGAAAAATTCAACTGCATATTAAACTGTATTAGGTATGACAATTATCCACTGATAAATGAATCAGCACTGACAAATTATCTGAACATATTTTTAGTAGCAGTAGGAATACCTACAAGTCTTGAGAGCTACAGCTCAAAAGGTAGAGCAGATATGGTAATTGACTTAGGCAGACTCAGGATGAGCTTTGAGTTTAAGTATGCACACAATGAGACAGAGGCAAAGGTAAAACTTACAGAAGCTGTAGAGCAGATACAAAGCAGGGACTATGGAAACACACTGCCACAAAAAGAGCTTTTAAGAATAGCAGCTGTCTTTAATTCTGATCCGAAAGTGCGTTCAATTATGGAGTATCAGTCTGAAATCATGATATTTTGTAAAAAATGATAGATCAGTCCTTAAATACCATATATAATAGTCAGTTTGAAAAATAAGGAATTTAATATGTCAGATCCAATCGTTATTGCAGTTGATGGCCCTGGTGGCGCAGGAAAAGGTGAATTGACTCGCCGCCTTGCAGAGGCTTTTGATTTTGATTTATTGGATTCAGGTGCAATCTACAGAGTTCTTGCCTATGCAGTAAGAAAAGCTGGGTTGGCACTTTTTGATGAGGAATCTGTTGTTCAGGAAGCCAAGCTGTTAAATCTTTCTTTCGAGTGTATGGATGATGGTGTTCATGTCATGCTTGGTGGAGAAGATGTATCCTCTGAGATTAGAACAGAGGAGGCTGGAGCAAATGCAAGCAAGGTTGCTGCATATCCAGCTGTAAGAACAGCACTTCTTCAAAGACAAAGAGAGTTTCTAAAGGAACCTGGTCTTGTTGCTGATGGAAGAGACATGGGGACTGTTGTTTTTCCTAAGGCTCAGGTAAAGATCTTTCTAGATGCAAGCGCATCTGTAAGAGCAAAGCGTCGCTGCCTTCAGCTTGAACAGAAAGGTAAAAGCGCAGATTATGACAAGGTTTTAAAAGAGATTCAGGAGCGAGACGACAGAGACAGAAACCGTCCTGTTGCTCCTTTGAAAGCGGCAGATGATGCATTGATTATAGATTCATCAGATATGACTATTGATGAAGTATTTACAAAAGCTGTTGAATATATTGCATCCAAGACTGCCTTAAAAGCGGATTTGTAGGTGTAGACCTATAATTTTTTTTGTGATATCAGGAAGATGTCATTTTTTTAATCAACTCCCCAAAGGCATGATGCTCAGGGGCTTATATGGGAAACCTTAATGGAATCATTTGCACAACTTTTCGAAGAGTCATTAAAGAATATTGAGACCCGTCCAGGCTCAATGGTTAAAGCTACTGTTGTAGCTATCGACAACGGCTTCGTATTCGTAGATGCTGGCTTAAAGTCAGAGTCAAGAATCCCTGAAGAGCAGTTCTATAACGCTTTAGGTGAGATTGAAGTTAACGTTGGAGATGTTGTAGACGTAGCTTTAGAGTCTGTTGAATCAGGCGACGGTGAGACTCAGGTATCTCGCGAAAAGGCAAAGCGTAACGAAGCTTGGATCAAGCTTGAAGACGCATTTAACAAGAACGAAACAGTAATCGGTTTAATCGATGGCAAGGTAAAGGGTGGTTTTACTGTCCAGTTAGGTGGTATTCGTGCATTCTTACCAGGTTCATTAGTTGACGTTCGTCCAGTACGTGACACTGCTCACCTTGAAGGCAAAGAGCAGCAGTTCAAAGTAATTAAGTTAGATCAGAAACGCAACAACGTAGTTGTTTCACGTCGTGCTGTTATCGAGACTGAGAATTCAGCAGATCGTGAGAGCGTACTTGCTAACTTAGCTGAAGGTCAGACTGTTAAGGGTGTTGTTAAGAACCTCACCGATTACGGTGCATTCGTTGATCTTGGCGGCGTAGACGGTCTGCTCCACATCACTGATATGGCTTGGAAGCGTGTAAAGCACCCTTCAGAGATTGTTGGTGTTGGTGATGAGGTAACAGTTAAGGTTCTTAAGTTCGATCGTGAGCGTTCACGCGTATCTTTAGGCCTCAAGCAGCTAGGTGAAGATCCATGGGCAAACATTGCAGCTCGCTTCCCTGTTGACGCTGTTATTGACGGTAAGGTAACAAACTTAACTGACTATGGTTGCTTCGTTGAAATCGCTGATGGCGTTGAAGGCTTAGTACACGTTTCTGAGATGGATTGGACCAACAAGAACATCCACCCATCTAAGAT
>JBJFET010000077.1:0-40731 GCA_051891035.1 Succinivibrio sp.
GCGACTTCGGGACTTACACCCTATAGATAATGCCCATGCTGAGCACACAAAAAGAGGAGATCATAAGATCTCCTCTTTCTTAGTTTTTTATGTCAGATATGACTATTAGAAGTAAGCCTGTGCCTGAACACCAACTAGAACAACAGCTTTGTTAGCATTATGAGCTACATCTGAAGAATTGGTGTAACCAGCCTTCGCGCCATCACCACTTACAAGACCAGCGTCAACAGCCTTCTGTGACCACTTGCCGTAGGTGATAAATGGGGTAATTGAAGGAGAACCCCAGATACCTGGATTTAACTGTAAGGTTGGAGCAAAGGTAACCTTGAATGCATCATGCTTACCATGCTTTGCCTTGTATCCAGTATATGGGTTGTCATTGAGGTAGCCCTTACCAGTGTAGCTTGCATGCTCATAAGCTAATTCAAACTGCAGTGAGAAGTGAGGTGATACCTGGTATACAGGACGAACAGAAGCAGTGTAGAAATCGCGACTGGTCTGTGCACCGTTGATTCTGTGGTCGTGCTGTAAGAACAACATGTTCAGCATTGACAGATTCTCGGTAAAGTTTATGCAACCGTCAATTGCAAAACGGGTAAATTCCTGATCTTTGTTGATACCGTAAGCTGCTGATGCAATCTTAGCTGCAGCACCAGTACCCTTACCGTACTGAACGATTACCTTTGCAAAGCCATCAGCAAAGCCTAAGTAGCCTGGTGTGTTGTAGATAACAGCAGTCTGGAAACCATCAGTTGCCTTTTCAGAAATCTGATAGTGACCGTCGTTGCGCATTCCGGCATCTTTATCAGCCTTTACAATTCTGAAATAGTAGTCAAGACCTGTACCTGCAATACCGTGTAACCAGGTGGTGATTGCAGTTGCTGTAGGAGCACCAGTCTTGAAGGTACCTTCATAAACTGTACCATTCTTGTCGTAATTACCCTGAGCAATCTGCTTTGAGATCTTGGTTGTAGTTGGTTTACCATAGAAGTCATCAAATGAGATGATATTGAAATCCCATTTTGCAATGCCGATATCCATGTTCTGGAAACCGCCACCTACACCATAGTCCTCGATGTAGCCGGTATCATAACCACCGGTGAAGATTGAGCCTGCAGCATCCTTAGTCTTACCGCCCCAGAACTCAGTTGATGGGTTGAAATCAAAACCGCCTAAATAAACAACAGCACGACGGAAACCACCACCATTTGACTGATCAGCATTCCAGTCTTCGTTGTCATAGTTTTCGTGAGAGAAAATGATCTCACCACGAGCATATACACCATCATCAGCGGTGTAGTTTACTGTTGGGTTAATCTGAACCTTATGAACAGCCTCGTTACCAAAAGCATGGAAATAACCCTGCTCATTGATACCAATACCACCGTGAGCACCGCGACGGAAGCCGTCATTGGTAACCCAGTTGGTACCTGACTTAATCATGCCATGTAAAGCAACATCTGTTGATGCTGCAAATGCAGAAGTTGAAGTTAAACCTGCAAGAATAACTGCAGCAGCGAGTGAATTAATTTTCATATAAATCCTCTATAAGCTAATCACAATTTGTGAATATTTTTATTTTTTATGGCATCGCCGTAACGATGTGTTTTAACTATAGCAAGTAATTTTCCGTAACGTTTCGTTTATATATAAAATTGAGAGTCCGATCGCATATCTATTTATTAAAATTTGATCGTTTTCATGTTTTTGATAAATAAATTTACGTGAATATTTGGCTTATTTATCGCTTTTGTAATTAGATTTTAGAGAAATAAAAAAAATCCATTTATATCGTTTTGATTAAATATTATGCGGAATTAGGAATAGTTGAATGAATACAAAAAAAAATACCCAGTCAGTGCTGGGCATAATTATGGGATGTAAATTATTATTATGGGATCTTGTATCTTATTTATAATTATTCACAGACTATAAATGAAACCTTTAGTATTCTTTGTAAGACTGTGTTTTTAAAGAAGAAAAAAAACACAGTCCTAATATTATTGTCTACTGAATATTCTCAGTAGTAATCAAAACATAATCTAGAAATACTCATTTTGAATACAGGTAAAAGAGAATTTATCAATAGGGGAAACTCTCTACCTGTTTTCAATATAGCATATACATCACCGTAACGATACGAATATTTTAAAAAATTTGACCTTATCCACATTTTTTATGTGAATGTTTTCTTGGTATTTTTGTTTTTTATATTTATTTTCAATAAGTTAATTATTATTTCAAAATATTTCTGTAACGATATTATTTTTTAGATTTCTCACCATCGTACATATGCTCTTAGAAAAGGCAGGCAGAACCTATTGAGGATCACTCTTGCATTATCAGGAAGGAATATTGTTGTATATGATATGTCAGAAAAGCAAAAAGCACGAGTTAACCGTGCTTCTTACCTGGTTTATGAGGAAACTTGAATTTTAATATAGGGAGGTCAGCCCCATTGCACTGATTGCAAATGTAGCTATCGCCACCACTACAGTCATAAGAATCAAAACACTGTTTGTTCTAGTCATACCCTGCTCCAGTCCATACTTATATTTTTGTATCTTATGTTTGTCTGATTTTTTTTTATATTTATATCTTCTATTTAAATTTTAGTTCTTATTTAAAAAGTACAAACAAAAAATGGGCCGCTAGTGTGACGGCCCACATATTTGAGTTTTAGAAAGTGTGATCCCTATTTCTTATTTGGGGTAACAGAACCTTCAGCATTCATATTCATAAGCTTGCTCTTATGAGCGTTGACGATTGCCTGCATGATGATGAACAGACACAGGAGGAGCCCTACCACAATCTTTGTCCACCATGCAGAGAGTGTTCCCTGGAAGGAAATCAGGGTGAGAATTGTACCCTGGATCATTACACCTAACAGAGTACCAGGCATGAAGCCTACACCACCCATCAGCTGAGTTCCACCGATAACAGATGAGGCAATTGCATCCATTTCCATACCAAGTCCATGCAGAGTGTAGCCTGAAAGCATGATCCACGAATAAGTGATTCCTCCTAATGCTGCGCAGAAACCTGATATGACGTATACCCTTATTCTGATTGAATCAACCTTAAGACCCATAAGTCTTGCAGACTGCTCATTACCGCCTATTGCATATACACCACGACCAAATGAGGTATAACGAAGGATAACAGTTGCAAGCAGCACCATTACAAGCGCAATAATTGCACCTAAAGACAGGAAGCAATCTCCAATTGGCAGGGATAAGAATGCCAGATCAGAATATACAGGGTTATCAATTGCGACACTGTCTCTAGAGAGAATGGCAGTCAGACCTCTACACAGGAACATGGTACCTAATGTCACAATGAAAGGCTGCAGTCTGAAGATTGTAATGAGCAATCCATTGATAAGACCTACAGCAATACCAATAAACAGCACCATGAACATACAGAGATATGGGCTTATTGAAGTATCTCTCATCAGTACGGCAAGTGACATACAGGTTAGAGATACCACTGCTCCAACAGACAGGTCAATACCGCCAAAACCTGAAATAATGGTGAAAGTAATGCCTACTGTAACGATAATAAGAGGCGCATTGTCAATAAACAGATTCAGAAATACCTGTGGAGAGAAAAATCCATCAAAGGTCACAGAACCAATGCCAAAAAGAATTATGAAAAGCACGCCTGTAACATAGAACGGAAAGTTCTGTGAAGCTACCAGATTAGACAGAAATCTACGCATTTTTTGCCACCTCAGAACCCTTTGATTTCTTCATATGCTTGAAACGGTACTCACTGTACATCTGTTTGAACTTCTCTGACTGGAATACAATGATAAGCAGGATCACAATTGCCTTTACTGCAGGCAGTCTGTCTGAGGAAACACCCATTGCATACATTGTTGTGGTCAGAGTCTGAATAGTGATGGCGCCAATAATAGTTCCTCCGATGTAGTATCTTCCGCCTACCATAAGCGTTCCACCTAGCGTTACTGCCAGAATTGCATCCATTTCCATGTTAAGACCGGCATTGTTGGCATCTGCAGCCCTAATCAGAGATCCTTCAATCAGACCTGCTGTACCTGCACAGAATCCAGAGAAAATGTATACAGCAAAGAGCACAGCTGTAACTTTAATTCCAGAGTATCTTGCCGCATTGGCATTGATACCCACTGACTGAATCATAAGACCTATTGATGTTCTCTTATCAAGAAAGATAACCAGAAGAACCATTGCAAGGGCAATCAGCATGGCTGTAGGAAGCATAAAACCTGGTATGCTGCCACCTATATAGGCAAATGGCTTGTAATAGACGGTTATGATCTGACCATCTGTCATAAGCTGAGCAATGCCTCGACCTGCAGTCATCAGAATCAGAGTGGCCACCATTGCCTGTATCTTGAACTTTGCAACTAAGGTTCCGTTCCAGATTCCTGCAAGAACACCAACTAGAAGTGAACAGATGATTGCCACAAAGAATGGGTGGTGAGGAATACCTGAAATATCTCCGCCAAGCATTACACAGCAGGTAGCAGATGAAATTGCAACAACTGCACCTACGGAAATATCGATACCTCCAGTTGCAATCACAAAGGTCATGCCCAGCGCCAGAATAATAAGTGATGATGCTCTGTATAGAATATCAATAGGACGTCCGTACAGATTACCGTTCTGCATGATTTCAATCTTAAAGAAATCCTCTACAAACAGTGCATTGAACAAAAGCAGAACTGCCAGAGCCAGCAGAGGCAATGCCAGTGAGCTTTTGGTAAATTTTTTAACAAGATTTTCCATGATAGTCTCCTGCAATTGCCTGCATGATGTGCGCAGTTGAAATTTCATCCCCGTTAAGCTCTGTAACCTTTTCATGGTCACGAATAATCATGATCCTCGAACAGGTTCTTACCATTTCTCCCATCTCGCCTGAAATAAAAACAACAGACATGCCCTTTTCCTTGGCAAGGGACACTGCCAGAGCCTCAATTTCCGTCTTGGTTCCAACATCAATACCGCGGGTTGGCTCATCAAGGATCAGAAGATTTGGCTCTGTTGCAAGCCATCTTGCGATAATAACCTTCTGCTGATTTCCTCCAGACAGGTTCTTGATTAACTGCTCCCTGTCTGAAACTTTTATTCTCAGAAGATTGATATAGTAGTCGGCAAGTTTGTTCTGTCTTGAACGGGACATATGTCTGAACATGCCGTTCTTGGCCTGAAGTGCCAGAATAATGTTCTCTCGAACGGACAGATCGCCGATAATACCCTGTACCTTTCTGTCCTCAGGACAGAAAGCCAGACGCTTTTTCATCATATCCATAGGGGATTTGATAGATACGGACACTCCATCGACATAGATATTGCCTCTGCTCTTTAACAGTGTGCCAAAGAGGGTCTCTGCTATTTCTGAACGACCTGAGCCGAGCAATCCTGCAAAACCAACAACCTCGCCCTCTTTGATGTCCATGCTCAGATCCTTAACCTTACCAGGAACTGTCACATGCTCTGTCTCAATAAAGATGTTTGAGCGAGGAACTGATTTGTCTACGTTTGATTCAATCTCACCATCCTTGATCTCCTTACCCATCATCTTTGAGATAAGCTCAATTCTTGGGAGATTCTTAATCTCATACTCACCAATATAGGTACCATCACGTAGAATTGTTACTCTGTCGCAGATGGTATAGATCTGCTCTAAAAAGTGGGAGATAAAGATAATCGAAATACCCTGTGACTTGAGATTGCGCATAATTTTAAACAGACGCTCTGTCTCATGATCAGATAGAGAAGATGTAGGCTCATCTAGTATCAGAACCTTGCACTTGGTATCAATTGCACGTGCAATTGCAATCATCTGCTGCATTGCAACCGGGTAGAAGTTGAGCTCCTTGGTTACATCAATATCAATACCAAGTTCTCTGAACAGAAGATCTGAAGCATTCTTCTGCATGGTTGCCCAGTCAATTCTGCCAAGACTGCCTCTTGGCTCTCTGCCGATATAAATGTTCTCTGCAACTGAAAGATTTGCACACAGGTTCACTTCCTGATATACAGTGGAAATGCCCATTTTCTGACTTGCAAGTGGAGTGGTAGGCTCAATCTCATGCCCATCAAAAACTATTTCTCCATTTGTCTTGTGATATACACCTGTAAGTACTTTTACCAAGGTGGATTTACCTGCTCCGTTCTCTCCCATAAGAGAAATGATTTCTCCCTTCTTGAGGTTAAAGGTCACATCCTTTAATGCCTTTACACCAGGAAAGAACATATCAATATGCTTCATCTGCAGTATATAATCATTGTCTTGTGAGGCCATGATAGCCCTCCTAAATATGCAGGTGTGAATTAAAAATCTGATATTTGCACATGAGTAAAACTGACTATCTTATATTTTTTAGCCGTGATGGTGTCACCGCCAAAACGGATCCTACATACAGCACAGATCCTAAGATGTGTATCTCTTGCTTTATGCCTTAATATTATGTTTTTAAATAAGGGTGCCATCTGGCACCCTTTGTGATGTGTCTGTTATTAGTATTTACGTGATGGGAATACTTCAGCAGCAGTCTCAGCTGGGAATACCCCCTCTTCTACGAATACGCTCTTAGGAACAGATTCGCCCTTGAGGATCTTTTCTGCTGTTGTGAAGAAAAGTTCACCCTGAAGAGGGTTACACTCAACTGTAGCATTTGCCTTGCCATCGATCATAGCCTGGAAGATACCCTTTACACCGTCAACAGAAACGATGGTGATATCCTTTGCAGGAACAAGACCTGCAGCTTCAATAGCCTGAATTGCACCTAAAGCCATATCGTCATTCATAGCAAACAGAACGTCAATGTCATTACGGTTTGACTTTAAGAATGACTCCATAACCTCCTGTCCCTTCTGACGAGTAAAATCACCTGTCTGAGAAGCTAGGATGTTATACATATCCTTGTTTGGAGACTCTTTTAATGCATCATTAAAGCCATTGCCACGACCAGTTGTAGCAGATGCGCCTACAGTACCTTCAAGAATAACAATGTTAATCTTGTCACCACCGTTGCGAGGCTTGATGTTCTTCTCATGAACATAGCCATCAAGCCAGTCGAAAACCTTGCGACCTTCTGTGTAGCTGTCTGTACCGATCTTTGCTACATATAATGAAGGGTCTGAAACTGTTAAATCACGATCCATAACAAGTACAGGGATCTTTGCTCTTTTTGCTTCACGAAGGATGTTGTCCCAGCCTGTTGCAACAATAGGCACGAAACCTATCAGATCAACTTTCTGTGCGATAAAGGTACGAATTGCCTTAATCTGATTTTCCTGCTTCTGTTGAGCATCAGAGAACTTCAGATTAACGTTGTGAGCCTTTGCTGCAGCTTTAACATCATTGGTGTTTGCTGTACGCCATTCTGACTCGGCACCAATCTGAGAGAAACCAATTGTAATTTGCTTTGCCTGTGCAGCTGTCATTGAAGATGCTGCAATTGCAGCGCCCAAGGATACAGCCAATACAGCTTTTACTAGTTTCATAACAACTCCTATGTTTTGATTTTTTACAGTAATAGAAAAATGATGTCTGAATTCATTTTCTGAATATGATTTTAGGACATGAAGAAGACTAGCAAAAAAAATTAGTAAAAAAAACGTGAGCTTGATAGCTTTTTTTGCGGGATCAGAGGAAAAATATTAGAGTTATATCACCATTTGCAAACCTTTTCGTAATATTAGAAATGGATACTAATTATGTAGTTATTTAAAAATTTATTCTTATAATTCAATATGTAAACTAATTTTTAAGAATTAAATTAGACCATTTTATTCAGAATGCGCTGCGCTTATTGCGCAAACGCTTTCAATAATTTTACAGTTCTTTGAGAAACTCATTTCCAAACTTTTTGAGTGCAGCGTTTACTGTTTTTTCAAAGTCCAGCATGACAGGCTCTGAGGAAGGTTCGCGCTCAAGTCTTTTGCAGATCTTTATATAAAACTCCTTCTGCTTCTTATTCAGAGGAGTCACAGATCTACTGTAAAACCACAGATAACCGTGAACTGGTATAAACAGAAGAAACAGCACACAGCTTAAGGTTACAGGAAAGCTTGAACCGAGTGCAAAAAGCACTGGAACTCCCTTAAATCCTCCGCCGATATAAAAGCCCCATACCAGAATAAAAACAATAAACTGTGGAAGAACTCTTATGGCAAACACCATTGCCCTTTTTACTCTGTTTTCCTTAAACACCGGATTTAGCAGAGGCTCATCCGGCCAGAGGCGCATATACTCAGCACCACTATAGATATTCTTGATAATACTCATCCTTATCTCCTGATAAATACTATACAAAATGCTCTTATACAATACAATCTGCAGTATTGTGACCTCCTTACAACTGCCGTTATGATATAATCGCCGCTAGTTTTTATTTATCAATTTTAGGTATTTGGAGATTCAAGTGACACGTAATGTAATGCTTGTTCCTGCAGGTAAAACCACAGGTATCTATACAGCATCCCTAGGCCTTGTACAGGCATTAAACAACAATGGTATCAACGCAGTTTTATTCACTCCTTTTGTAAGCTGCTCACAGAAGTCATGCAGCAGCAATTCTCTAAGCAAGTGCTGTGCTGCAAAAAAGATTGCTAACGATTTGCGCTCAGAGGTTCTAGAGACCATCGTTGCCAACTACAACGCTCTTAAGACTCAGACTAATGCTGATGTGATCGTTATTGAGGGTGTCTGTGAAGCTCCATTTGACAAAGACTCAATCAATGCTGAGATCTGCCACGCTTTTGATGCTTCAGTCATTACTGTAGTACAGTGTGCCTGCAAGTGCGCAAAATCCGCAATTGATGCAACACTGCAGTTCTTTGGCAGCAAGGCAACCAAAAAGAACTTAGGTTCAATCCTTATCAACCCTAAGGCACCAAAGGATGCAAACGGTCACAAGAAGCTTGTTCTGTCAGGCTGCGGATGCTGCTGTTCTGATGACAAGGAGAGCTGCTCTACTGAGGATTCAATCAAGGATTTCCTTGCAACTGTAAACTTTGACAAGTTCTACTATGCTCCACGAGCAAAAGATATCGCTTCATACCTTGATGCAGAGATTGTATCTGGTGATGAGAATGCACGTGGATTTAAAGTTACATTAAACGCTCTTAAAACTAATGAGAGAAGCGTGCTTGTAACAGATACCTGTCCACAGAGCTGTGAAGCAAAGATTGTAATCCTGACCGATGGCGCACAGGGCAGTGTAGACGGAGCCACAGTTATTGCAACCGATAAATCAGCCTGGTCTGTAGCACAATCTTTAGCTGACATGAAGGCTGAACTACGTGATGATGAAGAACAGATTGCCTACATCAAGGAGAATGCTTCAAAAGACTTTGGCAAAAAGATCATTGATGCAATCAGCTCAATTGAAATTACTCAGTTCCCTCTGATGAGCCCTGCAGCATTCAGAAACAAGCTAACTGAGCTTGCCAGAGCTGCCAACAAGAAGATAGCTCTTCCTGAAGGTGATGAACCTCGTACCGTATGTGCTGCAGCCAAGGTCGCCGAGCAGAAGATTGCAATTCCTGTTTTATTTGGTAACAAGGACAAGATCTTAAGCGTTGCCAAAGAGCAGGGTGTAGTCCTAGGTGAGAATGTAGAGTTTGTTGATCCTGATGAGGTCAGAAAGAACTACGTAGACAGACTTGTTGAGCTTCGCAAGGCAAAGGGTATGACCCCAGAGCTTGCATTAGAGATGCTCAAGGATAATGTGGCTCTTGCAACCTTGATGATCGAGAGAAATGAGCTTGACGGTCTTGTTTCAGGTGCAGTTCACACCACCGCAAACACCATTCGTCCACCACTGCAGATCATCAAGACAGCTCCAAACGCAAAACTTGTTTCAGCAATCTTCTTCATGCTGATGCCAGAGCAGGTTTATGTTTATGGTGACTGTGCATTAAATATTGATCCTGATGCAGAACAGCTCTCAGAAATTGCTATTCAGTCTGCAGATACAGCCAAGGCATTCGGTATTGATCCTAAGGTTGCCATGGTTACCTACTCAACCATGAACTCAGGTAAAGGTGCAGATGTTGATCTGATGAGAAACGCTACCGAGCTTGTCCGCCAGAAGCGTCCTGATATCGCTATTGACGGTCCTCTGCAGTACGATGCCGCTGTAATGCCAGATGTTGCAGCTCAGAAGGCACCAAACTCACCTGTTGCAGGTAAGGCTACTGTATTTATCTTCCCAAGCCTTTCAACCGGTAATACTGTGTACAAGGCTGTACAGCGTTCAGCTAACCTCGTATCAATCGGACCTATGTTACAGGGTATGAGAAAACCTGTAAACGATCTGTCCCGCGGAGCTTTAGTTGACGATATCATCTACACTATTGCAGTAACTGCAATTCAGGCAGGTCAGAACCAGGAATAATTCTCCTGAAAAAGATCATAAGTACAGAGGCAGCACAGAGTGTGCTGCCTTTTTTCTGTTAAAAGCACAACTCTCTGTCATTGTGTGAATTCATATATCCCATTCTACAATCTGCATTCTATACTCTATAATCTATATAACTGCAGACATCCAAATAGCGCAATTGAGTTTTACCCTTATGAAGATCTTGGTTACCGGAAGTTCTGGTTTTATCGGACAGGCTCTGTGCAGATACCTTAATGACAAGGGACATGAGGTTGTTGCCTATTCACACACCAAAAAAAGTCAGCACTGTTTTAATGACTCATTCTGTAATATCAGTACTGACGATGAATTTCCACAAGTTGACGCGATTGTAAATCTTGGGGGTGAGAGTATTGACAGAAAAAGACTCACCTCCTCAAGAATAGACAGCATCATCTCATCAAGAGTAAATCTTGTAGAGATGTTAAAGAAAAAATATAAGGACTGTTTTCCTCCCATTTTCGTTCAGGCTAGTGCATGCGGCATTTACAGGGACGGTGAAAACCTAAAAGAGAATTCCCCTTTGAATGATGATATCTTTGCATCAATCTGTAAAAAGGTGGAAGCCTCAGCCTTAAGTGTAAAGACAGTAAACCCTGAGTGCCAGGTTATCCTGGCCCGTATCGGTGTTGTTGTGGGCGAGGGTGGAGGTATTGCAGAACATCTCAAATTCCTGCCGGCAATTCAGTTTATCAATGGTAGCAACCTTGTTCCGTATATCAGAATTGAAGAACTGACTGACGCAATCGCTTTCAGTATAGAAAAGAAGCTTAGCGGAGCTATTAATATGTGCTCACCAGATTTCCTGTCCCTAAATGATCTTTTAAAACTCTGTAATTCAAAAAAGTGTTTTTTACCAGCTATTTACAGCCCAAAATTCTTTCTCAGACTTGATAAAAGATTTACTCTTCTGCTTTGCAACCAGGAATTGACGCCTGATGTGCTAATTAGAAATGGATTTAAATTTCATTAAAATACAACCGTTTACATAAAACTATATTGGTTTTAATTTCAATAAGTTAAATAACTTTACTTAAAATAATTTGCAATATTGCTTTTAAGTCATATTTTTTGATTTATAATTAAAGAAAAAAGCTGTCAATTCACTTTTACAGATTATCTACAAACAGATTTTGGAGTTTCATATGCTAGAAGATTTAAAAAAAGCAGTCTGGAAAGCAAATCTGGATTTGCCAAAGCACGGTCTTGTTACCTTTACCTGGGGCAATGTTTCAGGTATCGACAGAGAAAGCGGACTTGTAGTAATTAAACCATCTGGCGTTGATTATGAAACCATGAAACCTGATGATATGGTAGTAATCGATCTTAAAACAGGAGAGAAGGTTGAAGGAGATCTTAATCCTTCAACTGATACTCCAACCCATCTTGAACTGTACAGAGCCTGCGATAAGATTGGAGGAGTTGTACATACCCACTCAAGAAATGCCACATCATTTGCTCAGGCAGGAATAGACATTCCTGCTCTTGGAACTACCGGTGCTGACTACTTTTATGGGGCAATTCCATGCACCAGACAGATGACCTGTCAGGAAATTGAAGGTCAGTATGAGCTTGAAACCGGAAAGGTTATTGTTGAGACATTCAAGAAAAGAGGCATAAAACTTGAGGATGTTCCTGCCTGCCTGTGTTATTCACACGGACCTTTTACTTGGGGTAAATCACCTGATAATGCCGTATATAATGCTGTTGTACTTGAAGAAGTTGCATATATGGCTTATCACGCTCTAACACTCAGACCTGACCTCAAGCCAATGCAGAAAGAGCTTCTTGATAAGCATTATCTGCGCAAACATGGCGCTAATGCATACTATGGACAGGCAAAAAAGAGTTAAATGAGTTTTCTTAGTTTCATCTCATAGTTTCACTCATTGATGCGTTTTGTTGTCAGCCTGATGTAATCATCAGGCTTTTTTTTTGTTCTCGTTTCATCAGTATCGTGACATGCTCTCCCTCTTTAAAAGAGAGGGAGAATGTCACCGAGATGTCTTACAAGACTTATTCGTTCACTTCCTCAATTGATCTGTGATTCTTCAGATAAGAGAAGTACTTCCTTGTCTCGTCAATAATGTCCTTTCGAAGAAGGATGAGAGCGATCAGGTTTGGCAGTGCCATCAGACCATTAAGGATATCTGCAAGTACCCATACAAGATCAATTGTCATGAATGCTGCTGAAGCTACAATCAGAATATAGATAACTCTGTATACATAGATATACTTTGTGCCAAACAGATATACTACACAGGACTCGGCATAGTAGTTCCAGCCGATTACAGTTGTAAAGGCAAAAAGCAGAAGACCGATATTTACCATGTAAATACCCCAGGAATCACCGAGAGTCACACGGAATGCCTCTGAGGTAATTGCTGCACCTTCCAGATCACCTCCCCAGGTGTTTGTAAGTACAATTGCAAGACCTGTGAGCATACAGATAATGATGGTATCAAAGAAGGTACCGGTCATATTTACAAGACCCTGCTCTGCAGGAAAATGAGTCTTTGCTGATGCTGCCGCAATAGGAGCAGATCCCAAACCAGCCTCATTTGAGAACATACCTCTTGCTACACCAAAACGCATTGCCATTAAAATACCCATTCCGGTAGCAGCACCGACACCTGCATCAAAATTAAAGGCACTCTCTACAATTGTAACGATTGCTGAAGGCAGATTCTGAATGTTTACCATAATTACGAACAGACAGCCGACAATGTAGAACACTGCCATAATAGGAATAAGCTTGGTGCTTACACGTGAAATGGAATTCAGTCCACCTAATGTTACAAGGCCTACAAGCACAGAAATAATTGCGCATGATGCCAGAGGAGACATGTTAAACATGATCCTGTTTGCATCAACCATTGAGTTAATCTGACAGTATGTTCCGATACCAAAACAGCCTGCGCCTACAGTCAGTAAGGCAAACAATGCAGCTAAAGGCTTGCAGTTCAGACCGTTTTTAATGTAGTACATTGGGCCGCCTCTGTACTTACCCTTGCTGTCAACCTCGCGGTACTTCACTGCCAAAAGACACTCTGAGTATTTTGTTGCCATACCAAAGAAAGCTGCAACAAACATCCAGAATAGTGCTCCAGGTCCACCCATATGCACTGCAGTTGCAACACCTACAATATTACCGGTACCGATGGTACTTGCAAGTGCGGTACACAGAGCAGCAAATCCTGAGATTTCACCTGCTTTGCTGTCATCACTGGCGTTTACCTTTGATGAGAATACCAGCTGTAAGGAGAGCATCAGGTTAGATACCTGAATGCAGCGAAGTTTGAGTGTAAGAATAATACCGACAGCTATCAGCGCAACCAGTAAAGGTGCACCCCAGATATAACCGTCAATGACATCGAGAATGCGGGCAAGCTCTTCCATAGACTTTCCTTAATGTTGTTAATATGATGAGTACATCATATATGATAAAAAGTCCTGATTGAAAAAAGCTTACTAATAAGGCAATTTGCTTTATTTATGTGCAGAATGCTGGCGTGACTTGTAAAATGAACTAAGACAGAGCAGAAACATGCTGCTCTGTCTTAATGCGCTCACTCAAAATGAGTCTTTACCTTGATGATGGTATCAACAATATAGTCCTCAGGTGCTGGACCAATCTTATTGAGATAATCATGAAGGATCTTTATTACCTGATACCCCTGCCTGTTTGGAGACTGACAGATCACAAAATCAATGATATCGTTCTTTACAAGCTCCTTGGTGGTATAGATCTCATCACAGGCGATTACAAATCTTTTGTGCGATGAATCTGCAATAACCGCAGCACCAAGACCGCTCACACCAGAACCTGTTGCCATGTAGACCACATTGATTTCAGGATGTTCCATGAAAGCCTTCATGGTAACCTGCTGAGTAACAATATCCTGATCATTACCCTCAATTACAGATACGATCTCAAAATCACTTCTTCTTGCCTCAAGCTCTGACTTGAAGCCCTCCAGACGGTTCTTATGACCAAGATGCTCCTTGTAGCCTACAATAACAAGAACCTTCAGCGGGATATTCTGTCGACATTTGTCTACCATTGTTGCAGCTATCTGTCCTGATTTTAAATAGTCAGGACCTACAAAGCACAATCTCTTGGAACCAGGCAGATCATTGTTTAGCAGAACCACAGGATAGCCCTTGTCTGTAAGATCTTCTATTCTGTTTCTGATAAGCTCAGAATCCACAGAGCAGATTACAAATGCCTTACAGCCTGATGCTTCAAGTTCATCAATTGCCTGGAGCTGTGTTCTGACATCCCATCCTTCCTGCTCTTTTAGAATAATATCAATTCCGAGATCTTTAAATTCATGAATTGCCTGATCAATTCCTTTTTTGAGATCATCAAAAAAAGGAGAATTGATGCTTGGAATACTTATTCCGACATAGTTTATACTTCTTTGCGCAGACAAGGCCCTTCCGGCTCTGTTTGGGATATAGCCAAGTTCCTGAGCTAACTGTCTGATCCTTTCAGAGGTTTTTGCACTAACCTCATTCTTGTCATTTAATGCTCTTGATACTGTACCTATAGATACGCCTGATGCCTTGGCCAGATCTTTTAGAGTTACGCTCATTATTTCCTCATCGAAAATTACGCAAACGATTACAAAACACTATTTACATTATTAGACAATTTTACAATAAATTGCATTTTTTTACGGTATTTTTGCAGACTCCTTAACAAAAAAAGTTGTTTTCAAAAAATGCACAGCTTTAAGAGCATTCCATTTATCAGAGAAAATATCACAGTCTGACTGCCATACATCAGCATGTCACAGTAGAGTGTTTTTGTCAGAATATTCAGGCTCAGATCCGGTATAATCTATATTACTTAAAGACAGTAGGATACGTTCATGGACTCAGCTTCTAACTGCAATACCATATATATTCTGTGTGACTGCAACAATTTTTTCGTATCCTGCGAAAAGCTGTTCAGACCAGATCTTAAAAACAGACCAGTAGCCGTTCTGTCAAACAACGACGGAATTGTTGTTTCGCGCTCAAACGAAACCAAGAAGCTGGGGATTCCCATGGGATGTCCTGTATTCAAGATTGAAAATGAAATCAGAAAATACGGCATAACCGTATTCTCCTCAAACTTTTCTCTCTACCTTGATATTTCCAACAGGGTAATGACAACCCTGTCAGAGTTTTCTGATGATATTGAAATCTATTCTGTAGATGAAGCATTCATCAAGCTTACGGGCATAAGTGATGACGACGCCCTGCAGATTGCCTTCAAGATAAAAAATACTGTAGCAAGCAGAATAGGTATTCCTATCGGTATTGGCATTGCAAAAACCAAGACACTGGCAAAGCTTGCAAACTACTTTGCAAAAAAGCATAAAGAAACATCCAATGTATACTCTGCTCTGCCAAACTGCAACAGACAGAGACTGCTGCTTGACAATCCCATCTCTGAAATCTGGGGTATAGGAAAAAGGCTAGAGGAGCAGCTCTCATCTGATGGCTTTATCACAGCCTACGATCTGTCTTTGGCTGATTCTGAGTATCTTTCAAAAAAATACTCTGTTGTCGTTGGCAGAACCGTAAAGGAACTTAACAATATCGACTGCATTGAAAGTGTTGAGGGCTCTGACAATCAGCAGCAGATCATGTGGTCAAGATCATTTAAGGACAGGCTAACCTCCTATGAGGACATATTGGAGGCCATTTCTAACTATACTGCCTGTGCATGTCAGAAACTGCGCTCTCTTGAGATGTTCGCAAAGGGACTGGTTGTAATAATCCGTACCTCATATTATGGCAACAAGGCAAAATACGCCAACGAGGCTACCATAAAGCTTGATTATCCAAGCTCTGACACCAGAGTCTTTATTAAAGCAGCAAAAAAGCTATTAGATACCATCTTCATTCAGGGATATGAGTATATGAAAGCCGGTGTTATTCTTTATGACTTTACCAAAAACAGAACCTTTCAGGGTGATCTGTTTGAAGAGATCCCAGATGAGAACGAGATTAAAAAGAGCGACTCTATCATGAAAACTCTGGATACAATAAACAAGAACAGCAATATCGTGTATTTAGGTGCGCAGAATCACCTGACCAGAGATAAAAAGTTTCTTGATCCCAAGCATAAGTCCCCAAGATATACCACCTCTTTTGATGAACTTCCAAAGGTGTTTTAAATGATTAGGCGCAATTGTGCTGATGTTCAGCAATCAGAAAATTCTCAGATTTCAGTCGATTCTGTAATACTAAATGAGCTTTTTGCACTTCAGGATATTAAATACCGCGATTTTACAAGCAGGCTGACACCTGGCATCAGTTTTATCGGTGTAAGACTTCCTGCACTAAAAAAGCTGTCAAAGACCCTATTGAAGAAATATGGATGCGATGCGATTATTAAGAACATCTCTGAGAATATGTATTATGAGGAGCTTTATATAAAAGGCTACAGCATTGCCTGTGGCAACATGCCTGTAAATGAGCGCTTTGAAAAAATACAGAGATTCATATCCTGCATAAGAGGCTGGAGCAACTGTGATGGATTCTGCTGTCTGCTAAAAGAATGCAGCAGCTACAAGGATGAGTACTACTCCTTTTTGCAGATGGTATACCAAAACAGCTGTTCCCCCTATCAGACCAGATTTGTTCTTGTGATGATTCTTATATATTTTGCCTTTGAGGATAAGACCGATGAGATCATTGAGCTTGTGGAAAAGACAGACTGTTCCCACTACTATGTCAGCATGGCTGCAGCTTGGCTTCTTGCAACTCTATACTGCAGATGCTCTGATGTTTCTAAGGAAAAGATACTCAGAGTAAATACTGACAGGCTGACCTACAACAGAACCATCAGCAAGATAATTGAATCAAGAATTCCTGCAAAAGAAGAAAAAGAGTACGTTAAAACTCTAAGAAAAAAGAGCTAGTTTCTTTCAAGCCATGCTTTTGCATAAGAACAGGACTGATCCTTTTTGAATGAAAGCTTCTGCTCTTTTACAAATGCAGCGCACTCTTTCATAAGATCAGAGGCAATACCTCTGCCGGATATGGCCTTTGGTACCTGTGTTGTCAGAACATCAAGCACAGTGCCATCAATCTCGTAACAGATAAAGGCAGTATATCCATCAACTGTGGTTGAAAAAGTCTTCTTATCACTATTGTGAACTATCATTCTGGCACCTCTGATAACTGACAGTCTTTAAGCAGGATGTTACCTGGAGTCTATTAAAAAAATAGTACATATATCAGCGTTTTTCCACCTGCTCCTGCCTATGCACAATAATTAGCATGACTGCACTTTTACTCACCTGTGCATTATTCAGATTACTCACAGTCTTACAAAAAAACTTGACTATACCTGCTTATAAGTCTGTATAATTAGCCTCACGGAA
Organism: Succinivibrio sp.; assembly: GCA_051891035.1. GTDB lineage: Bacteria > Pseudomonadota > Gammaproteobacteria > Enterobacterales > Succinivibrionaceae > Succinivibrio. The sequence goes on from JBJFET010000077.1 coordinate 17,803, forward strand.
AGGTGGCAGAGTGGTTGAATGCACCGCACTCGAAATGCGGCAGTCGTCTTGACGGCTCGGGGGTTCAAATCCCCTCCTTTCCTCCATCTTCTAAATGTCTGCTTCATCGTAAGCTTTTCTCTATGGTTCTTTCTCTGACTGCTGTTATCTCAGACTGCTATGTTATCTGATGCCATCCTCCGATAAGAAAGCATGCTACACCTTGATTTTCCTGTTTTCTTCATGTGCCTTTGGTGATTCATGCCATAAGGCTGTAGCTCATCAAAAGATCATTTTTAAAAGTTTAAATTGATTCAGGTTATTGCCTATTATGACTATGTAAAAGAAAAACATCTTAAAAACAGTCTGCAGTATTATCTAGAAGCAAAAAAAGCAATTGAGAGCCTGATGAGTGATACTTTTGATTTTAGCCTTGTAAACTTCTGCCTTGATACAAAAATTGAACAGATAAGAAACAGACTGAATTACGGCTGTTGCAAGAGGGAATTACTATCAGAACAGACGAGCTCCTCAGTCACTTCAGCCATATCATACCAACCATGAAGGAAGCTGAAAAAACATTTATTCTTGAGTACGACAAAAGAACCAGAATGTTCTGCATTTATCCTGAAGAAACATATCTTCCTGATGATATCTGTTTTCTTTGCAGCGTCCCTGAGCTGTCTTTGTGTGAATACGTAGACAGGATCTACCTAAGAGCTGATGATCCTTGTTTTCTGCCAGAAGATGAAAGCTTTGACTTTATGGATACCGTGGAGATCCCTTTTGACAGTATTGATGGATGTAATCTCATGGAAGATAGCAGTTTGATAGCTTCCATTGATGCTGTTTTTACCATGAAGAGATCTGATCAGATAGCTTCAGCGTGGAAGTATCAGTCTGATAACGGTTAGGTTAGATTATACAGGGGAATTATATCCCCTGTATTTGCAGAGAGGTGCCACACCTGTGGCATCCTGAGATTAAAGCATAGTTGCTCTTAGCTGTTCACCTGAAAGTGGTGACAGATATGCAGGAGCAATATCAAATACAGTCTTGCAGCCGCATACGCCTTCCTTGTGAAGTCTTGCTATAGCTCTGGTATATGCTGCAATTACGCTTGCTGTAAACTCTGGATTTGAATCTAACTTTAAGCTGTACTCAATGATGTGCTTGTTCTCATTGCTGATGCCAGTAGATCCAGATCTGATTACAAAACCGCCATGAGGAATACCAGCATGATCTCTGTTAAGCTCTTCTTGAGAGATGAAATTTACAGTTGTATCGTAGTCTGCAAAGTAGTTTGGCATGGTCTTGATCTGCTCTTCTACATAAGAAGCATCAGCACCTTCCTTTAATACCACATAGCAAAGACGGGTATGCTTCTGTCTTGTTGAAAGCTCAGGATTTGAACCGCTTCTTACTGCATCAAGAGCTTCCTGAACAGGACAGGTATACTGTCTTGCATCCTGAACACCCTCAATGCGTCTAATTGCATCTGAATGGCCCTGACTTACGCCTTTGCCCCAGAAGGTATAATCCTTACCGTTTGGAAGAACTGCATTGGCATATAGTCTGTTTAGGGAGAACATGCCAGGATCCCAGCCAGCTGAGATAAGAGCAATGTGCTTGTTTGAACGGGCCTGCTCATCAACATTCTTAAAATGCTCTGGAATTTTTGCATGGGTATCAAAGCTGTCAATAACATTGAACATCTTTACAAGTTCTGGAGTCTGCTCTGGAAGATCAGTTGCACTTCCGCCGCAGATAACCATAACATCAATGCGATCCTTGTAAGATGCAACATCTTTTACATTTGCAACTTCAACATTCTTAGAGGCAATCTTAAGCTGTGAAGGATCACGTCTTGTAAATACTGCTACAAGTTCCATATCCTCAGCAGCATTAACAGCACACTCTACACCACGACCAAGATTTCCATATCCGAAAATTCCAACTCTGATTGTCATATCAATTTTCCTGTTTTGACCTGTTAGTAGTTTTATTAAATATTTGTTCAGAAATGTAGCAAAATTTACAAAAATGATCCATAAAAGAATATGAATTGCACCTATATTGAGCATATATGTCAACCATTTTTTTTAATCTGCGACCATTCAGTCTTTCATTCTTATTTGTCTCTTTCTAAAATTTTTTTCTATTTTTTGAAAATTTTTCGCAGATAAATCGCTTGCGCTGACCAATATTTTCATTTTTTTCAAAAAAATTTACATTTTTGTATGTATAAAGTGTAGAATAATTTTCAATCGTACTTGTCAAGGATCTAGTTGGTAACTACTGTGAGCATTTTAAAAAAATTAAGCAATCCTCAAATAAAAGCTTCAAAATCTGATAACAAGCTTATCCATTATTTTCTGTCTAACGGATTGAAGGCCTGCTCATCATCTATTTCAGAGATTTCCACAAGCTGCGACATCAGCCACGCAACAGTTACCAGATTTGCACGTAAATTCGGCTTTGAAACATTAAAGGATTTTAAAATTTCCCTTGCGCAGGATTTAGGTGCACAGGACAATGACAACAAAGGCAAAAAGTCAGCTATCAATCTGAAGGAAAGCTGTGAGGCGACAGCTCAGAAGCTTCTGCAGCTCAATCAGACTCTTCTGTCACAGACTGCTGTTGAAATCGGCTTTGATTCTGTTACTAAGCTTGCAAAAGAAATGGTTAACGCCCGACATATTTTCTTTTTTGGTATCGGTTCGTCCGGTTATCTTGCAAGGGATGCAGCCCGTAAGATCGCAAGAATTGGTATCGATGCTAGGTGCTATACCGATTCACATGAAATCATGACACATTCGGTCATGACTGGAAGTCAGGATCTGGTGATATATATTTCTAATTCAGGTAAGACAGGTGAACTTGTTCGCTCTGCATCAATCTGCTCTAAAAAAGGAGCCATGATCTGCGCCATTACCGCCGAAACAACCTCACCACTGTATTCATTTACAGATATCACCGTTTTACATGCAGTACATGACTATGATCTAGCACATGGATATGCTGACTCCAGATTAAGTGTGTTTTTTATCATCGACCTCATATATATTGAGCTTATTAAGCTCATTGGCGAAAAAGCTATCAAAGTCAAGCAGGAGACTCAGATTGCCATCGATTCTCTTGGTATCGGTGAATAGGCTAAACTCTCCTCTGATTTCATATAATGCCACTTATAAAAGTGGCATTCTTATATGTGGCCTTACAATTATTATTGGAGGTCTATATGAGAATAAAAAAACGCCTGCAGTCACTTCTTCTATTGTCTAGCATTATCTTTGGGATCATTACATTACTGTTCACATCAGATCATCTCTGGATAAATACATCAGAATCAATTCCTAAAGGTTTATACAGACTTTCAGGAGAGAGCATCAGCAAGGATAGTTATATCCTTTTCTGCCTAGATGATAAGCACTCACAATTTGCTCTTAAAAGAGGATACCTGCATACTGGCAAATGTGAAAACGGAAGTTCTCCCATTGGCAAAAAAGTAATAGGTCAAAGAGGTGATCATGTCAGTATTGATGAGAGTGGTATCTGGATTAATGGCATATACATCAGTAAGAGCTCTCCGTTAAGGCATGATCTTAAGGATAGAAGACTTGATTATGAAGTTCTTGATATACATCTTTTGGACGGCGAATACATCGTTGCCTCAGAGTATGAGAACTCTTATGACAGCAGATATTTTGGAATAATCAGAAAAGAACAGGTAATAGGAACTATTAAAAGGATAGCCTAGAATTGCAAAGCCTCGCAATGCAGCGAGGCTTTAGAGCTTTGGCAAACGTATTAGTCAACACGCTTGAATAACAGTGAACCGTTGGTTCCACCAAAGCCGAAGTTATTTGACATAGCATACTCAATGTCATGCTTCTGAGCAGCGCCAGCAACCAGATTGAAATCGCCAACCTCATCCTCAGGATTATCAAGGTTGATTGTTGGAGGACAGATCTGATCTTTGATTGACATAGCTGTAATAACAGCTTCAATAGCACCAGCAGCACCTAACAGGTGACCTGTCATTGACTTGGTTGAGCTCATGCAGCAGTTTGATGGAGCGTCACCAAAGATGCTCTTGACTGCTCTTAACTCAGATAAATCACCAACAGATGTTGAAGTACCGTGAGCATTGATATAGTTAACCTGTTCTGGTTTTACGCCTGCATCCTTTAATGCATGAAGCATTGATCTTGCAGCACCTTCGCCTGTCTCTGGAGTTGCAGTCATATGATAAGCATCACCTGACATGCCAAAACCAACAAGCTCAGCATAAATCTTGGCACCGCGAGCCTTTGCGTGTTCGTACTCTTCTAATACGAGAACACCAGCACCGTCGCCTAATACAAAACCATCACGATCTTTATCCCATGGACGAGATGCGCGCTCTGGATCGTCATTTCTGTGAGAAAGAGCCTTCATTGCAGCGAAGCCGCCGATACCCATAGGGGTAGAAGCCTTTTCAGCACCGCCACAAATCATAACATCAGCATCGCCATAAGCTACCAATCTTGCAGATAAGCCAATAGCATGTGTACCAGTTGCACAGGCAGTTACTGTTGAAAGATTTGGACCGCGTAATCCCTTCATAATTGATAACTGGCCAGAAACCATGTTAATAATTGTTGAAGGCACGAAGAATGGACTGATTCCGTGAGGACCACGTGCAGCAAGACCATTGATATTCTTCTCAATCAGGGTAAGTCCGCCAATACCAGAGCCGATCATTGTACCGATTCTGTCAGCGTTCTCAGGAGTGACCTCTATACCAGAGTCATTCATAGCCATTACACCTGCTGCGATGCCGTACTGGATAAAAGTATCCATCTTACGCTCATCTTTGCGTGCAATGCCCCATTGCTCTGCGTTGAAGTCCTTTACAAGACCTGCGATCTTAACTGAGAAATCAGTTGTATCAAAATGCTCAACCTTTGTGATACCTGATTTACCAGCTAAAAGGTTCTTCCAAGATTCTTCAAGTGAACCGCCAACTGGGCTTATCATACCCATACCGGTCACTACAACCCTACGTAATTGCACCGTTGGATCTCCGTAATAGTGTATATTCAAAAAGAATGGAGATGTTAAACATCTCCAGTCCATTCAAAACAGAAGATGGAGGCCCATCTCTATTTATTTAATAACAGCCAAAAGCTATTATTCCTTGTTCTTGGTAATGTAATCAATAGCAGCCTGAACAGTATTGATCTTCTCTGCTTCCTCATCAGGGATATCAGTACCAAATTCTTCCTCTAAAGCCATTACTAGCTCTACAGTGTCCAGTGAGTCAGCGCCTAAATCATCAACGAATGATGCCTCAGGTACAACATCCTCAGGCTTTACGCCTAACATGTCAACGATAATTTTCTTTACGCGCTCTTCAATATTGCTGTTGCTCATTTTTTTCCTTGACCAGACTGCCGGGGCAGTTTCTGTCCTTTACAAAACTAAGTCCCAGCCCTATGCTAGAACCAAAAATAAACTGTGCTAATTATATATGTTTTGTTTTCATTTTGGTAGTAAATTATTTGATATTTACTATAAAAAGACAACAAACCTCACAATTAGACAAAAAGCTTAATTACAGTGCAAACCACCGTTTACATCAATGGTTGATCCTGTAATGTAAGATGCCATGTCTGAAGCTAAAAATACTGCTGATGCGGCAATGTCATCTGCAGTTGCAGCTCTCTTTAATGGAATGGTGTTGGTCCATGCCTTTAACTGCTCTTCATTTAATGCTGCAGTCATATCTGTTGCAACAAAGCCTGGAGCGATGCAGTTAACTGTAATACCGCGAGCACCAACTTCCTTGGCAAGAGACTTTGAAAAACCGATAAGACCGGCTTTGGCAGCTGAATAGTTGCACTGACCTGCGTTACCATCCTGACCTACGATTGAAGAAATATTGATGATTCTTCCTGCTCTCTTTTTCATCATAGGAGTTACGCATAATTTTGCCAGCTGAACACAAGCAAAAAGGTTGCACTGAAGAACATCATTCCAGTCTTCATCCTTCATTCTCATGAACAGTCCGTCTCTGGTAATACCAGCATTATTGACAAGAACATCAGGGCAGGTTCCAGCCTCTTCCAGTACTGCGTTAAAGCACTGTTCAACGCTCTGTCTGTCAAGAGAATTCATAACAAATCCCTTGCCATGACCGCCAAGATACTCAGTAATTGAGTCTGCACCACTCTGTGAGGTTGCAGTACCATATACTGTTGCGCCTAACTGCTCGAAATTCTGAGCAATTGCCTTACCAATTCCGCGGCTTGCGCCGGTAACCAGTACAATCTTTCCTGAAAAATCAAAACTAAACATATTCAACCTATTATTAAGCTAATTCTTCCAATGCCTTTTCCAGTGTAGCCTCGTTACATACGTTTGCGCTACCTAAGGTCTTGTCAATACGGCGGTTCAGACCACAAAGAACCTTATTAGGACCAACTTCAACCAGTGACTCAATGCCCTCTGCCTTTAGTGCCTGAACAGTCTCAACCCAGCGTACAGGCTGAGTCAGCTGTTTTACAAGAGCATCAATAATATCAGCGGCTTTTACAACTGGCTTTGCATATGCATTTGCGTATACAGGGATCTGTGCATCCTTAACCTCGATCTCCTTTAGAGCTGCCTCAAGTCTGTCTGCAGCACTCTGCATCAGAGGGCAGTGAGATGGAGCTGATACTGCAAGTGGAACAACTCTCTTTGCACCTAAAGCGGTAAATTCCTCACAGGCCTTGTCTACTGCCTGCTTGTTGCCAGAAATTACAACCTGACCTGGAGTATTGAAATTTGCAGCCCATACTTTATTTGTATCATCAGAAACTTTCTTGCAGGTGCTGATGATAACGTCATCATCAAGACCAAGAACTGCTGCCATTGCACCCACACCGGCAGGGACAGCCTCCTGCATTGCCTGACCGCGAAGTCTGACAAGCTTTACTGCATCCTTAAAATCAATGGCTCCTGCAGCAACCAGTGCGCTGTACTCGCCTAATGAATGACCGGCAAGAGCTGATGGTTTTTCAGCCTTTGACATCAGAACTCTAAAAGCAGCAACAGATGCTGTAAGAATGGCAGGCTGTGTTACTTCAGTTTTGTTAAGCTCAGCCTCAGGTCCGTTTAAGGTAACTGACTTGAGATCATAACCTAAAGCCTCATTAGCCTCAGCATAAGTCTTTGCAACAATTTCATTGTCCATGAAATCTGCAAACATACCAACGCTCTGTGAGCCCTGACCTGGAAATACAGCAGCAAATTTTTTCATACAAGTTCTCCTGAAAAACGCAGCATCTCAGTAGACTGGCATACCATGCCATAATACTGCGCTTAATTTAGAATTTCTAATAACGAATGAGGGCAGAACCCCAGGTAAAACCACCACCAAAAGACTCAAGCAGCAGAACATCTCCGCGCTTTATTCTTCCACTTCTGATACCTTCATCAAGTGCAAGTCCGACAGAAGGGGCTGAGGTGTTACCCTGCTTATCTAGGGTTACAATAACCTGTGACATATCAAGCTTGAGCTTGCGTGCAGTTGCGGCAATAATTCTGAGATTTGCCTGATGAGGAACAAGAAAATCCAGATCATCGGCTGTCATATTGCCTTTTTCAAGTGTCTTGGTTACAAGAGATGACAGTACAGTCACGGCATGCTTGAAGACATCATTTCCTTTCATGTACAGCCATGAGCTGTCAGTGCACTGTCCTCTCTGAGGATATGCCAAAGTCAGCAGAGGACCGAATTTTGCGTCTGCAGACATATGAACAGCTATGGTACCTTCAGTCTCAGACTCGCCTAATACGCAGGCTGATGCGCCGTCGCCAAAAAGAATAATTGTGGTTCTGTCCTTTGGATCACATGCTCTTGACATGAGATCTGCGGCAACAATAAGAACCTTCTTTGCCTGACCGGACATAATCATTGAATGGGCAAGGGCGTACGCATAGCTAAAGCCTGAGCAGGCGGCTGCCAGATCAAAGGCAGGACAGTCAGAAATGCCTACCATTCCTGATATTTCACATGCTGTTGATGGGAATGCATTCTGTGCTGAGGTGGTAGCGCAGATAACCAGATCAATTTCGTCAGGTGAAACAGATGCTGCTTCAAGAGCTCTCCTGGCTGCTATTGCACCCATGCTTGCAGCTGTTTCATCTGGAGCTGCAATTCTTCTCTGGCTGATGCCGGTTCGTTCAATAATCCACTCGTCTGAGGTATCTACCATCTGCTCTAGATCGGCATTGGTTCTTACCTGTTCTGGCAAATAACTGCCAGTTCCAAGAATTCGGGTAAACAATGAATTCTCCAAAAGTCGCTAAAAAAACAATTTGTATATTTTATACAAGAAGTGACTGAATTTCCATGAAAGCTATATGATTTTTTTCAACTCTTCATGCATATTTTCGGTAAGATTCAGACTTGCAAGCTTTGATGCTCCGGCAAGAGCAACAGCTATAGCTTCTTTTCCTGCACTAGCGTGGCTCTTGATTACAAGCCCATTGACACCCAGAAGCATTGAACCGTTGTACTGCCATGGAATCAGCCAGTCTGGTCTTGCCAGCTTTGAAAAGAACTTCTTGATGCCTGGTGCGTCCAAAAATGCCCTTGCTACACCTTCGGCAGCCTTTAGCGCCACATTGCCTGTAAATCCGTCTGTAACAATAACATCGGCATCATCACAGAATATTCTGTCAGCTTCAATAAATCCGCAGCAGTTGAGTTCTCTGCACTTTGAAATCAGATCTCGACCTTCCTTGACAAAGGTGCTTCCCTTATTAGGCTCTGTTCCTACATTAAGAATACTGATTCTTGGATGAGACTCTGAATACAAGAGCTTATATGCTGCATGACCAAGCTTTGCAAAGGACAGCAGATCCTGACTCTTGCACTGGGCATTTGCGCCAAGATCAATCATCAGGCAGAATTTTTCCGGTCCTGATGGAAGTCTTGCGCACAGAGCAGGACGAATATGATCCATACAGCCAAGAATATGCCTTGACATACTAACTAGAGGACCGGTTCCACCACTTGATACTGCCACGTCAGCAACTCCGTCTCTGACTGCCTCTATAGCTTTTCTCATAGCTGAACCGTAATAGCCTTCTAATACCTTTCTTGGATCTTCATCCTGAGGTACACACTCTGGAGCATGGGTAAAGCTGTAACGCTTGGCATCAACCTTTTCCTGAACAAGAGCCTGCTTGAGCTTCTGATTTCCAAAAACCTCTACTCTCAGATCTGGATTTAATATGAGGGCAAATCTGACGGCACTGGCAACACTCTTTGGGTCGACATTGTCACCACCGGTACCATCAAGAGCTACTGTAACTGTTTTCTGATTCTGCACAATTTAAAAAGGGCGAACGAGTCAACCTCGACGCCCTTCTCCATAAATCATTGTTAAGACTGGATCTTAAAAATTACTTCTTTCTTGAAGCTAAGAACTCTTTCTTAGACATTAAAGGCTCTGCTGGGGTAAGATTTAACTTCTCACCACGGTAGTAACCACCTTCAGTAATGTTGTGACGAATATGAACTTCTTCTGAAGTCTTGTCTACTGATAAGGTCATTGCTGATAAAGCATCGTGTGAACGACGCATGTCACGACGTGAACGGGACTTATGGTTCTGCTGAACAGCCATGTCTTTGTCTCCTAAATACTAACTTAATCGCGGAGATCAAACTACCCCGCCTACTCTATTTTTAATCAACACCGCCACACTCTGTGGCACTAATCGCGGTATTATACTTGTATTGTTTTTCCTTTTCAAGAAAAAATTTTGCTACTTCTTTTTTTCATTTTAAGGTGTTTCAGCTACGACTTAAGAGAGTCTTTTAACGCTGCAAGCTTGGCAAAAGGATTATCCTCCTCACCCTTTGCAATTTTACCAAAACTCCAGTCACCATCATTATTAAGACACTCACTGTCTCCCTGCTCATGAGAGGTGATGAATGGAATTTCAAGAAGCAGACAGTCTTCTAAAAAATCCAGAAGATTAAATGAGCCATCCTCATTAAGTTCCACAATATCAAGCTTCTCATCAATTCTCAGACTTTTGGCCTTCTGCTCGTCACAGGTTGATCTGAATGAGCTGTGCAGCTCTTTTACAAACTCTTTCTGACATCTCTGACATACAAATGTGACACTTGCATCAAGAGTGCCTTCTATGGTTCTTAATCCCTGCAGATCAGAATAGAATTTAAAGGCTGCTCTGACAGGTTCGTTGATTCTGACACATGAGGCAGAAAGTCTTGGCATATACTCCTGATCAATGCTGACCTCATAGCTCGACTCCAAAGATACCATCCTGTCAAAACTAATCACCTTGCCAAAAGGAAGCTCAGTCATATTCTTCTCCTACTCTAGAGTGAACAAATAATCTACACACAATCTGCGCAAATCACATAACCGCAATGCTGAATGTTGTTTTTTAACACTTTTTTTCAATTTTGCGATACAAATTGAGATAATTTGAAGACAAAAGTATACACTAGTAAGAGTATAGGTTAATAAAATGGTTCAAATATGATGCTACATTTCATCTTAAAAGTCTTTACCTTTGCCTGTGCCGCTTTTGTCTGCACTGCTAATGCGTACACAATAAAAGAAAAGTTTGGTACTGAACACTTTGCCCTTTACGAGGTTATACTCGGCAAAGGAGAGGTGTACGATAACAACCTCAAACAGATTATTGCTTCTGATTCTGCATCTAGAAATAAATTTCAGACATCAACAGCTGTTTTTGAGTTTGGCTCTGTAGGTCTTAACGGAACAATCAAGGAGCCTATGCTTGGCATCATTACAACAGAGAACTACTCTCTTGGACCTAAGGCTACGTTCAGTTATGACGACAATGCTAAAAACGCAACCTTTGCCGGCATTTACCTTACATTTGAACAGCTTTCAAAGATTGCTGACAACAGAAACGTCAACGCTCTTGTTCTTGAACTTGTAAAGCTTCCTCTTTTACTGAGCAATGTGCCTGTGAGCATGGTAAGCAAGAATTACAGAGGAGATCTCTATTACACGGTTGACAGTAAGGCTGTAGTGATTGATTTTGCTCCGATTGACAGCATCTTCTACAAAAAGGATAAGCTTGAAAATTTAAAGGCAAACTGCAGAATCAACATGCTACTGATTGCTGACAGAAGTATCAGCCATGTTCCTTTCTTTATCAGCGCTCATGGCGCTGTGAACGATATCAGTTGCAAATAGGCTTGGCGACTCATAAAAATTGTCTAAGGATAATCTAGTCAGCAAAATAGCTGTTCAGATCTCCGATTTTTGCAAGCAGCATGTCTGGATTGAGGCTCTTTAGAGCATCTCCGCTCCAGACGCCTGTCTGTACACCAAGAGACATGCAGCCGGCATTCTGGTACATTCTGATATCAAGTCCAGAATCACCTACTCCAAGTACGCTATCCTCAGGAACTGACAGTCTGTCACACAGAACGTGCATCATTTTTGGATCAGGTTTTGAAGGAACCTCTGATCCGGCACAGATACCATCACAGTAATCCCCAAGCACTGTTGCATCCATTGTTCGCATAATACCTGTCATGGAACGGCCGGATGCATAGCCTATCTTAAGGTCGCGCTCTCTTAATTTCTTTAATAAAGGCTCAATACCATCAAACAGTCTGTCTATCTGAAAATCATCTCTGCTCTTGAAGATTTCTCGATAATCCCTGGTTACCTTGGCTCCCATGTGTTTGCACTCCTCTGGAAGAAGTGTGGTCAGAGCTTCTTCAAGCTCAAGTCCAATGGTACTCATGATGGCCTTATCCTCAGGCTGTGGCAGAGACAGATAATCAAAGGTCGCATGGGTACAGCCTAATATCTGACCTATACTATCTGTCAGTGTTCCATCAAGGTCAAATACCACGGCCTTCAGTTTTGAGATGATCCTGTCAAAATTTGAATCATCCCTTAAGTCCCGTCTTCCATCTATGTGAGAATAATCCTTATTCATCATCAGATGTACCTTCATTTTTGTTTCGTAAAAGCTCTACTGCCATCTCAAGCTCTTTTGGAAGAGGAGCCTCAATTTTTAGAACTCTGTTGTCAGCCGGATTTAAAAAAGTGATTCTGAAGGCATGAAGAAACATTCTCTTAAGACCAAGCTCCTTGAGTCTTGCATTAAACTCCTTGTCTCCATACTTCTCATCTCCGCCTACAGGATGCTTGACGTAAGCTGTATGGACTCTAATCTGATGAGTACGCCCGGTATGAGGCATTGCAGCAACAAGTGTTGCCCCATTTAACAACTCAACCACATCAAATCCGGTTGAAGATGGTGCTCCATGTTTGAAGCTGACCTCTACCATTCTCTCTCCTGAACGAAGTTCATTTCTGACAAGAGGAGCATCGACAAGCTGTACTCTGCGATCCCACTTTCCAGGTACGAGTGTCAGGTAGCGCTTTTTTACAATACGCTGTCTGAACTGTTCATGAAGATTTCTAAGAGCTGAACGTCTTTTTGCGACAATAAGACATCCTGATGTCTCCTTGTCGAGTCTGTGGGCAAGTTCTAAAAATCTCTGCTCAGGTTTCAGAGCTCTTAATGACTCTATAAGGCCAAACTCAATTCCGCTACCGCCATGAGCTGCAAGACCTGCAGGCTTGTCAACCACAATCAGATCATCATTTTCAAACAGGATCCTGTCTTTTAAATCCTGCACCAGGTGGAGATTTGAAGATGGAATGGTTACAGGACCTTCTGTTACGGTGACAGGAGGAATTCTGATATTGTCTCCTGCCTTTAGCTTGTATGAAGGTGACACTCTGCCCTTGTTTACTCTGACCTCTCCTCTTCTTAAGATCCTGTACAGAAGAGAGCGGGGTACGCCTTTTAGCACTCTGGCAAGATAATTATCAAGACGCTGTCCCTCGTCATTTTCGTCTGCTGTTCTGTAAGTAACGGATTTAGATACAACCTGCTTTTCAGACATAGTTCACCCTTGTTATATTCTTCTGAATTGCACAATTATACAGTAGATTGCGATCAAAAGACCATTTATCGATATCCATAAGCATGCATTGTCCCTTCTGAAAGAGAATGCCTGCAGATCTGATGCTGATGCCATCATCTGCCAGCTCTGATATTGATTTGCATCAAATTATAGGAATTATTAGCTTCTATCGGTTTTATTTAATGATTATCAGTAATGATTTATGGCATAATATGTTTCTGAGTACGATAACCCTTTTGTTCATGGTTTCTGCTCAGCTTAGAGTTATCTGAAGTCTGCGGGGGATGCCCTGCACCTGAATCTAGGAGAGCGTAGCTCGCCACAAACGGAAGCAGATAAAGACTGATGATTACGGTTGTTCCTAAAATTAACCCCTCTTTAAGAAAGCATTGGCGCGTGGTTTTAGGGATGTATTAAAAACATGTTCTTCTCAGAAGCGGGGCTTGCGCTTGACCTTATGGCATAGCCCTTAAGTCTTGTTTTGTCTGAAAGAACCAAAAAAAGGAATATTTCTCGTGAAGAGAATGCTAATAAATGCGACCCAGTTAGAAGAGGTCCGCGTAGCTCTTGTTGACGGTCAGAAGCTGTATGATCTAGACATTGAATCCCCACAGCATGCAAACAAGAAAGCCAATATCTACAAAGGAACCATCACTCGCATCGAGCCTAGTCTTGAGGCTGCCTTTGTCGATTATGGTGTAGAAAGACACGGCTTTCTTCCTTTAAAGGAAATTGCAAAAGAGTACTACCCTGCAGGCACAAATTTCAGCGATCATGCACAGGTACGTTCTGCACTTAAAGAAGGTCAGGAAGTTATCGTTCAGATCGAAAAAGAGGAAAGAGGCCTAAAAGGTGCTGCTCTGACAACTTTTGTATCACTTGCCGGCAGCTATCTTGTTCTGATGCCAAACAACCCTCGTGCAGGCGGTATTTCACGCCGAATTGAAGGAGAGGACAGAACTGAGCTTAAAGCTGCATTAAAAGGACTTGAAGTTCCTGATGGAATGGGCGTTATCGTTCGTACTGCAGGTGTTGGCAAGAGTGCAGAAGAACTTGAATGGGATCTTTCAATTCTCACCAAGCTCTGGGGAATGATTAAGCAGGCTGCTGCAAGCAGACCAGCTCCATTCTTGATTCATCAGGAGTCAAATATCGCCCTGCGCGCAATTCGTGACTACCTGCGTCCTGATATTGGTGAAATCCTTGTTGACAGCAAGGATGCCTACAATCAGATCCTCCATTACATTGAACTTGTAAGACCTGAATTTGCTTCAAAGGTACACCTGTACAACGGTGATATTCCTCTGTTCAGCAAATTCCAGATAGAAAGTCAGATCGATACAGCCTACAAGAGAGAGGTAAGACTCCCATCTGGCGGTGCAATCGTGATTGACCCTACTGAGGCTTTAACCTCAATTGACGTCAACTCAGCTAAGGCCACCAAGGGAGGCGATATTGAGGAGACTGCTCTGCAGACCAATATCGAAGCAGCTGAAGAAATTGCAAGACAGTTAAGATTACGCGACGTAGGCGGACTTGTTGTTATCGATTTTATCGATATGAGCCCTCTTAAGAATCAGCGTGAGATTGAAAACAGAATGAGAGAGGCTGTAAGACAGGACAGAGCAAGGATCCAGTTTAGCAGACTGTCACGTTTTGGACTTTTGGAAATGTCCCGTCAGAGATTAAGACCATCTCTTGAAGAGAGCAGCTCACATGTATGTCCTATGTGTAACGGTCAGGGAACTTGCCGTGACACCTCATCCTTGGCATTATCTATTCTCAGACTTATTGAGGAAGAGGCTCACAAGGAGAATGCCGGCGACGTATTTGCAATTGCATCCGTTGAGGTAGCAACCTTTATTCTCAATGAGAAGAGAGCAGCACTTGCCAAGATCGAAGAGAGAACTCAGACCAGAATTACCATTGTTCCTGAAAAGACCTATATGCCTCAGGAATATACCGTAAACCGCTGCATCCAGACACCAACTGCCAAGGAGAGCAACATCAACAGTCTTGAAGTTCTTCGTGATCTTGACAAGGAGAACAGAAGAAAAGCCGAGAATCTGCTTGAGAATCCATTCCTCAAGAAGGTTATTGAAAACTCAGCCGGCATTTCTACAAACGGAAGTGATACTCCTGCTATCAATGCTGATATTCTTTCTTCAACCATGTCTACCCCTAAGGTTGCTCCAAAGAAAGACAGCAAGCCTTCCCGCAAGTCAAACAGCAAGAATGCAAAGTCAGTTTCTCTGTTAGGTTCATTAAAATCATTTATCAGCAGTCTGTTTGCTGACAGTGAGAAGAAAGAAGAGCCTAAGAAAAACCAGAGACAGTCTCAGAAAAAGAATTCAAGAAACGCAAACAGCCGTTCTGAGAATTCAAAGAACAGAAATCAGCGTAACAAGCAGAATACAAAACCTGCAAAAGCAGAGCGTCCTGAAAAGACAGAGCGCAATGCAGACAAACAGGAAAGAGCTGAAAAGCCTGTACGCAATGAGACTGAAAAAGAAACCAAGAGAGCACCAAAGCAGCAGAGAGCAAAGCGCAATGCTGAGGATTCAGCTGTAAAGGAGTCTCGTCCACGCCGTCAGACTAAAGAGCAGAATGCAAATGCTGAACAGAACACAGCACCTGCAGCAAAGCCAAGAAGGATAAGCACTCCTCCAAAAGCTGAAGCTCCAAAAAGCAAGATTGCTCAGGTAAAACCATACACCCCTGTAGAAAAGGTTTTTGTCAGTGAGCAGATGGCACAGGGAAACGACTATAACGTTGATTTTTCAAATGTTCCAAACGGCAGAAATGATGGAGATTCGGTTGCCGTTGAGCATTCAGCAAAGGCAGGTGGTCTTAGAGATGTAACCTTATCTGGTATTGAAGGCATTTCTGAGCCAAATGTTGAGGCTGTTGACTACTCAACTGTCCCTGCAAAACGCGATGATGCTGATGGACAGAACTTTGAGAAATCAGTAAAAACCGGTGGATTTGCTGCAAAAACAGCATCATCTGCCACCAAGTCAATAGATACTCAGATTGAATCTGATCCATTTATTGAATAACTTCATTCTCTGATTTCAAAATGAATAAACCGGTTGTCTCGTAAGAGCTGACCGGTTTTTTTTATCTTTTCAACAAAGCTCTATTTTTCTGTAGTTCCGATTGGATATACTCGTTCTATTATGAAAGCTATTATGAGGTTTTTCTAAATGGATAAGTCTCTTCTACCAAATATATACGAATTCATTTCCAATACTTACCCTTTTTCACAGCTCAATGATCTGGAAAAAGACGCAACCGCCACAAAGATTCAGATAACCTACCATACTACAGGCGAAGAACTTGATAATGAGAATCTGGCAGGCGCCGGTCTGTTCATGATAAGAGCAGGCGTAGTTGAGGAGCGAAACAAAAGCGATGGATCACTTAGAGCAAAATTCAGTGCCGGCGACACCTTTGGCTATACACAGATAGATAAAACAGGTCAGAGTGACTATAAGGTCGTCTTTTTGGAAAATACTCTGCTCTACCTGCTGCCAAAAAATGTCCTTCAGTTTCTCATTGAAAAGAATAATGCCGTTGGAGAATACTTTAACGCAAAAGAATGGGTGAGACTCTCATCCTCACACAATTATGCCGATGAAATAAGTGCAAAAGAAAAGGGCTCAACCAACAAGCTTATCAAATCTGTCTGCAATCACGAACTTGCCATTGTTACACCTAAGACCTCCATCTGTGAAACTGCAGTAAAACTTGGTCAGAACAATACCGATCTTGCTATGGTCATGGATGGGGACAGCCTGCTTGGAATCGTGACTAAATCTGATATCACCCTAAAGGCTGTCGCCAAAAGTATGAATATCAGTGATCCTATTGAAAAGATCATGACCTCTGATGTAATAACCATTGATGCAGAAAAGACAATCTTTGATGCTCTCGAGATAATGGTTATGTATAACATTAAAAATCTGCCTGTAACTGAAAACGGCACTATTGCAGGCACGGTGTCCACCACCAGTCTTCTGAAGAATTCTCAGCTTCAGGCTGTATATCTGTGTCAGGAAATTACAAGAGTGCACAATGAGGAAAAGCTAGTAGAACTCTCAAGGCAGAAGCAGGAGATTTTCCAGACACTCGTACAGACCAATGTAAATCCTCATACCATTCAGAAGGTCATGAGTCATATCGCAGATACCTTCTGTATTGCTCTGTTAAAAATGGCTGAAGACAAATTCGGTATTGCACCTGTTGATTTTGCCTTTGTTGCTGCAGGTTCTCAGGCTCGCTCTGAAGTTCAGTTTCTCTCAGATCAGGATAACTGCATCATTACAAAACGAGAGCTCAATGATGAGGAGAGAGCCTATTTTGAAAAGATTGCCAGATACGTAAATGAAAATCTTGATAAATGCGGCTTCTCCTTGTGCGACGGTAACTTTATGGCAAGCAACCCTAGATGGACTGCAAGCATTGATAAATGGAAGGAGTACTACTCTGACTGGATTTTAAATACCTCCGAGGATGCAATTCTGGCAAGCTCGGTATTTCTTGATATGAGATGTCTTTACGGAAACACCTCTCTTGTAAAGCAGCTGAGATCTCACCTGATTGAAAAGGCAAATGACAACAGCAGGTTTCTGGCCACACTTATCAATATCTCAACTGCAGTTGCACCTCCTTTAGGTACTTTCAGGCAGTTTGTACTGACAAAGGACGGAGACAACAATCCGTATCTTAACATTAAGAAACAGGCAATCAATCTTATCATTGAGATTGCCCGAGTCTACGGTATTGCAGCTAAGACTGACAGTACTGATACCTATGAAAGAATGAAAGCTGCCATGAAAAAAGATCTTATCAAGGAGGATGACTATAAGGAGCTAAAAGAGGCCTACACATTCCTGAATCATGTAAGATTCCGTCATCAGTTGCGTTCTATTGAAAAGGGAAAGGCTCTTACCAACAATCTAAATCCTGAGGAACTGACTCAGTTTGAGAGAAATCATCTAAGAGATGCCTTCAGGATCATTGCAAAACATCAGAAGGGAGCATCTTTCAGATTCTCTGCAGGCAGAGGCGTTCTCTAAATGAGTATTATCTCCTCTTTTTCTACAATTGAAAAATATAAGCGAAGATGCCTGAAATTTGCAAAATCAAAATGGTGTCCTGAAAATCTGAAGGAATTCTACACAAGGGAACTTCCAGATGCTGACAGCTATGTGGATGAATGCAGATTCACATCTATTGACTTTGAAACCACCGGTCTTAACCCAAATGATGACTATGTGCTGTCAATAGGAGGGATCAGTCTGTGTCATGGTGTAATTGACTTTACTACCTCCTTTCATTTTTATGTGAACAATTCCAAATACATAAAAAAGGACTCAGCAGTCATCAATCAGATAACTCCTGAGCAGCTTTTAGACGGAAAAGATCCGATAATTGCAATGACTGAGCTTTTAGACAGAATTGCAGGCGGCATTGTGCTTATGCACTGCAAATTTATAGAAACCAGTTTTATCAGATCCACATTAGGACTAAAAAGCAGAGATCCTCTACCCTTTATCAGCCTTGACACCATGTCAATCGAGACCTGGCTTCAGCGCACTCAGACCTACAAAGACGTAAGGCTTGCTGCTATCAGAGAGAAAAGAGGTCTTCCTTCCTATGAAAGTCACAATGCACTGATTGACAGTCTGTCTACAGCTGAAGTTTTTCTAGCACAGGAAAAGGATATATTTAAAAACAAAAGACCTACACTTTTACCTTTATACAAAAGGTCGCTGTAGGTCCTTGATGAGTGTGCAGCCAGAAGAGAGGCTGCTCACTTTGAATTATCTTAAGATTGCTGGTAAATTCTGCACGTCACAGATTTTTAACAGTGAACGCAGAATTTTTGGATTGCCGGTTACAAGATTTCCTGACTTGACGTAGTTGGTCTCACCAGTAAAGTCTGTTACAAGACCACCTGCCTCACGTACAATCAAATCACCTGCAGCAAAATCCCACTGCTTTAAGCCCTGCTCTAAATAGCCATCTAGACGGCCACAGGCAACATAGCACAGATCAAGACTTGCACTGCCAGATCTTCTGATATCGGCACAGTTTGAAATAAGACGGTTGAACAGATCCATGTAAGCTGGCATTCTGTCTCTGTAACGGGTTGGGAAAGCGGTTCCGATAATAGAACCATCAAGAGTATCTTTTTTGGCTACTCTGATTCTGCGGCCATTTAAAGATGCGCCTTCACCTCTGGCAGCTGTAAACATCTCATTTGCCATAGGATCAAAAACAACACCAATCTCGGTCTTACCATTGTGTCTAAGAGCAATGGATACTGCACAGTGAGGAATTCCCTGTACGAAATTTGTTGTACCATCAATTGGATCAATAACCCACTGGTACTCTGACTCAGGATTGCCTAATACGCCAGACTCCTCAGCGAGCACAGAATGATCGCGGTATTTCTGCAGAAGAATATCAACGATTTCTTTTTCACACTGTCTGTCGATACTGGTTACAAGATCATCTTTATTCTTTTCCTGAATGTCAAAAGAATCCTGTTGACCGATATTGCGTGCAATAAGGTTACCGGCAGCGCGGGCAGCTCTTGCTGCGATGTTAAGCATTGGATGCATCTTTAAATTCCATTTTGAAAAAGCATTTCATCGGTAGGCAAAAAAGCCATGATGACAACAAATAAAACTAGGGCTATTATAATATATATTTTGCCCATTATGAGATAAATTACCTAAAAAACAGGATTTACTATGACAGTTAAGAATGGTTTATATAAAAAAATACTTGAAGATCTTACCAGTGCAGGTCTGACTGATGGCCACTTTGTGTGGTACTCCCTGATGGTAGGAGCTCTTGCAAAAGGTGTTCAGCCTGCAAGCAGAGTGTTCATCAATATTTTTTCAAATCTTTTAAATGATGCCCAGCCTCTGCCAGGTTCTCTTGTTGCTGCGCTTACAAATCTTGCAATGGATACTACTGACAGAATTGAAAACTCAGATGAAGATCTTTTTGCAATGCCCGATGATTCATATGACAAAAAACTCAGACTGAAAACTCTTGCAGATCTGTCCTACGGACTTAGTCTTGGTCTTACAGTTAATGCTGAGGATGGCTCTCTTGAAAAAATTACTGACAGGGAGGCACTTGCTGATCTGAACACTATTTCTGAGGTGGCAAAGGTTGATGTGGATGCTGAGCTTGATGAGGAAGATCTTGATAATGTAGTAGGATTCATGATCGACGTAGCCGCAAAGAACTACCAGCTCTACCAGAAAGACTGATGTGGATAACAGTGTTCCTTCAGGAACACTGTATCTCTTTACCAGACTGTAACGCCTTTACAGCACTTACTTTTCATCAAGACCTGGCATTAAGATCAGGGCCTGCTTTAAATCTGCAATCTCATCTCTTAATGAGGCCGCTTCCTCAAATTTAAGCTCTCTTGCAAGAGATGTCATTTTTACTGACAGTTCATCAATTCTCTTGGTGATATCCTTTGCTGACATTCTGTGAACAGAATTCTTCTTCTCCCAGTCTTTTCTTGATACTGGTTTTGCACGAGGTTCATCGGGCACTTTAAACGACTGAGTATCTCGTATTGCCAGATCCATGATATCAACAATCTTTTTCTGGATCTGAACAGGAGTTATGCCATTCTTTTGATTGTATTCCTCCTGCAGAGCACGGCGTCTTGCGGTTTCATCGATAGTCACCTTCATGGAGTCTGTAACTGTGTCTGCATAGAATATGGCTTTGCCGTTTACATTTCTTGCAGCTCTTCCCACTGTCTGTATAAGTGATCTGCTTGATCGGAGAAAACCTTCTTTGTCAGCATCAAGAACGGCAACCAGAGAAACCTCTGGGATATCAAGGCCTTCTCTTAACAGGTTAATTCCAACAAGAACGTCAAACTCACCTAATCTTAAATCACGAATGATATCCATTCTCTCAACAGCATCAATATCTGAGTGCAGATATCTTACCCTGATCCCATGCTCTGAAAGATACTCTGTAAGCTGCTCTGCCATCTTTTTGGTAAGAGTGGTAATCAGAACCCTTTCATTACGTTTGACGCAGGCTCTAGCCTCACTCATGACATCATCTACCTGAGAAAAGACAGGTCTGACTTCAATGATAGGATCAAGAAGACCTGTAGGTCTTATGATCTGTTCTACAACCTGAGTTGACTCACTGATTTCAAGTTCAGCCGGTGTTGCAGATACATACAGAGTTTTTGGCTGAAGCTTTTTGAATTCATCAAACTTTAACGGACGGTTGTCAAAAGCAGAAGGCAGTCTGAATCCGAAATTTACCAGATTCTCTTTTCTTGATCTGTCTCCTTTGTACATCGCGCCAATCTGTGGAACTGTCACATGAGATTCATCGATGATAAGCAGACCATCTTTTGGCAGATAGTCAAACAGACATGGAGGTGGTTCACCTTCTTTTCTTCCGGTCAGATATCTTGAGTAATTTTCAATTCCCGAGCAGTAGCCTAGCTCATTGATCATCTCGATATCGTAGGCGGTTCTTTCTCTGATCCTCTGCTCTTCTAGAAGCTTGTTGTTCTGCAGAAAATACTCGCATCTATCATTAAGCTCCTCTTTAATCTGCGCAACCGCATTATCAAGGATCTCCTTAGGTGTGACATAATGAGTTTTTGGAAAGACTGTGACTCTTGCCAGTTTTTCAATTGTTTCTCCTGTTAACGGATCAAAGCGTTTTATTGACTCAATCTCATCATCAAACAGTTCTATTCTGATAGCATAACCGTCAGAGTCAGACGGATAAACATCAATTACATCGCCCCTTACTCTGAATGTTGATCTGGCAAAGCCCAGATCATTTCTTGAATACTGAAGATCTGACAGACGTCTTGTGATTTTTTCCTGAGTTATCTGCTCTCCAACGGAAACATGGAGCATCATCTTAAGATAGGTCTCAGGTTCACCAAGACCGTAGATAGCTGATACAGAACAGACAACAATAACATCCTTTCGCTCCATGAGAGCCTTGGTTGCAGACAGTCTCATCTGATCAATATGATCATTGACCTTGGCATCCTTTTCAATAAAGGTATCTGAGGCTGGAACATAGGCTTCAGGCTGATAATAGTCGTAGTATGAAACAAAATACTCAACAGCGTTTTCAGGAAAAAAACTCTTCATCTCACCGTACAGCTGTGCTGCAAGAGTTTTGTTGTGAGAGAGGATCATAGTTGGCCTGTTGAGCTTTGCTATGACATTTGCCATAGTAAAGGTCTTACCCGAACCTGTTACTCCTAACAGAGTCTGAAACCTGTCTCCACGAGAAAAACCTTTTACAAGAGAATCGATAGCCTGAGGCTGATCACCGGTAGGCTGATACTGAGAATGAAGCTTAAAATCCATTTTTATCCTGAGATCCAGTCTGTAGCAAACATAGCACTATTGTACCTTGCAAAAGGACTAATGAAAGATATTTTGCACAAATGGCTTATAACAGCCACTGTTATACTGATTAATTCTCAAATTTAGTTTGTTAGGTGATTTTTTTACTTTTTAAGTGTTGACAGTGTAACATCTAATCTATATAATCATCTGCGTTTTCACGACAAGTTGAAAACATTATTCAAAGGTGTTCCTCCTTAGTTCAGTCGGTAGAACGGCGGACTGTTAATCCGTATGTCGCAGGTTCAAGTCCCGCAGGAGGAGCCATTGAAAAAACACTTTTTGAGTTCCTCCTTAGTTCAGTCGGTAGAACGGCGGACTGTTAATCCGTATGTCGCAGGTTCAAGTCCCGCAGGAGGAGCCAAAAGCAAGAGGCAACCGTTAGGTTGCTTTTTTTTTATTTCTAGACCATCTCCCTATTTTTTGTCCCAAGGATCTCGTTTTTATCTTACACGATCATCCTAGAGTATTTCTGTTTAATCAGTCAACTCAAGCCCCATATCATCATCAATA
>JBJFET010000078.1:0-10264 GCA_051891035.1 Succinivibrio sp.
CTAGACCGCATCTATAAGCGTTTTGTTAGATAATTTTGAATCGCAAAACTTGAGTAAATAATAATAACTATTATGAATAAGGAAATTGCTTTTCCTAGGGTGCATTTCCTTAAAGCTAAATAACAAAAACAATAAATAAGGTTAGTAATATGAAAATGTTCTTACATCTATCCATAAAGCAAAAGCTGGTTTTCAGTTATCTGGCACTTATTCTGATGTCTTGTGTGCTATGCTTCTCTTCAATCGACGACTGTGTTGACAATAAAACCGTTGCAGGATTTGTTCATACAACTCTTGCAGAAAGATATGGAAGAACACGAAACACTGCCGATCAGGCCTACGCAATCAATTCAATTGTCAATAGCATTCAAAAAGGCCAGAGTCTAGATTCAGTTCAGTCTGAACTCAATTCAAGAATTGAAAAAATCACTACAGCGGCAGACAAGCTTCAGACAGCAAGATATCCAAAGGAAATCGGCGCCATCAAAACTGCTGTAAAATCTTATGTCGCAAAGCTGCAGGGAGACTATCTGAACTACGTAAGACGCAATGAACTTGATAAGGCTGAAGAATTCTACTCAATTAATATGCTAAAGGACTTTATAGTCATTCAGGAGAATGTGCTTTTAGTCAACGGCTACCAGATTGGAGCTTCAGCAAAGGAAGTTGCCAAGATCACCAGAGATACTCCTCTTATTGTTACTATTGTTATCGCAGTACTTCAGCTGGTTCTTGCTGTATCAATCATTCTTACCGTACCAAGAGGAATTATCGCAATTATCAACAAGATGGTTGCTCTTGCCAAGGAACTTGCTGATGGAAAACTAAACCACACCCTCAAAATTGAACGTACCGATGAGTTCAGAGCTCTTTTAGAAGCTTTTGAAACCATGAGACAGTCACTTGTATCAAGTATTTCCCTCATTCAGGAAGTAACCGAGAATGTGACAAACAACATTACTGATATTAACCAGACAACGGATCAGATCAACGGCACTGCCCACGAAAATCAGGCAGCCTCATTTACAGTCGCCGCTGCTGCCGAAGAGATGGTTTCAACTACTGCAGACATTGCCAAAAACTGCGAGTCAGCCTCTGTCTCCTCTGAAGAATCAACACAGATCACCCGTGATGGTATCAGCAAGGTTGAGGTTACCATCAGCAGTATTGAAAAACAGGTTGAAAAATCAAAGCATGATGCAAACTTGGTACAGAATCTTGCAAATCAAGCACAGAAGATTGGAACAATCGTTCAGACCATTGATGATATTGCCTCTCAAACCAATCTTCTTGCATTGAATGCAGCTATTGAAGCTGCCCGTGCAGGTGAGGCCGGTAAGGGATTTGCCGTGGTAGCTGACGAGGTTAGAGCCTTAGCTTCAAGAACCTCAACATCCACTCAGGAAATTACTAGAATGGTAACCCAGATCCAGACTGAAGCAAATGCTGCTGATGCGGCTATGCAGGAGTCCGTTGAAGTAATGGATGGCATTTCAGCTGAAACAGGCTCACTTCACGAGATTTTAAACGGAGTTACCAACAGAGTTGCAGAGGTTAACGCTCAGATCACGCAGATTGCTACTGCAGCCGAGCAGCAGACGACTGCAACATCAGAGATTTCATCCAATATGAAGAATATTACAGATGGAACAAGATCTCTTGCCGAGCAACTTGAGTCTGTGGCAAACAATATTACAAGCACCCACAGCGAAATTGAAAGATTAAGAGGTATTGTAAAACTCTTTGAACTATAACAGCCTATCTTAATCAGGTAAGTTTATCCACAGGGTGAGCAGAAGCTCACCCTTATTTTTATCTGTGATCCTTTTTCAACAGTCTGTTGAATTAAAAAATTTTTACTCTATCCTTTATTCAGAGAGCTCTTGCATATATATTATGCAAAAAATATCATAAGCAAGATCTCATATAGGCGATCAATTTCTTACATGCAACTGATATACAGACTATACTTTCCAAACGAGTAATATTTAGCGGAGCTGTAATGTCTTTTACATCTTTTATTCTAAAAACAGCAGAAACATTAACACCATTTACTACTCTCTCATCACTTAGCGCCAAGCTGACTGATGTACCAATGGGTAAATTCACACAGTTTCTTATCAGAAATTTTATTAAATCCTTCAACATCAATACCGATGAGATAGCTAACAAAGATCTCGAGTCATACAAGACCTTCAATGACTTCTTCATAAGAAAGCTCGAAGATAATGCAAGGCCTCTTGATAAAGACTGCATCGCTGTATGCCCTGTTGATGGAACCATAGGTCAGGCAGGAAAAATCACCAGCGGACGAATGATTCAGGCCAAAGGTTTGGATTACTCATTAAAGGCACTGGTAGGTGGCAACCTTGAGGATTCTGCCCCATTTGAAAACGGCAGATACGCCTGCATATACCTGTCCCCTTCAAACTATCACAGAATTCACATGCCAATTGACGGAACACTCAAAAAAGCAATTCACGTTCCAGGAAAACTTTTTCCTGTTGGCAGAAGAAACATTTCAAATATGCCTGATCTGTATACAGTTAATGAGAGAATGGTCTGCTTCTTTGAAACAGCTATCGGACCTTTATGCGTTGTAATGGTTGGAGCTGCTCTTGTAGGAAGCATTCATACAAGCTGGGGCGGAACTGTAAACAGAAGAGTCGGACTTGATATTCAAGATCACTCTGCTGATAACATCCGCTACAAGAAGGGCGATGAGATAGGCTATTTCAAGTATGGAAGCACAGTCATCTGCCTGTGGGGAGACAAGCAGGGAGAGCTTGCTAGCGACATAGAGGCAGATCTTCCTGTAAAAATGGGCAGATCACTTATCATCTCTGAGTAAAAAGACGTGCACACTGCACAATCAGAGAGCTTTTACAGAATTTTAGACATTTGTCTAATATGGTAGATGATATTTTATAATATATTTCAAAATGTTAGTAAAATCTGACATTTAAAAATATAAAAAAATGTCATTTACAGTTATAATTATTTTGTTTTTTTGCTTGCTAACCTTAGATCAGTCTATGTTAGACAGGATCAGTAAAGGTAATTAGGAGATTCACGTGGAAAAATATCAAGCCGATGTTGCGATCGTGGGTGCTGGAGGAACCGGTCTTCGTGCAGCTATTGCTGTTGCACAGGCTGACCCAAAACTTCGTGTTGCACTCATTTCCAAAGTATACCCAATGCGTTCACATACTGTTGCTGCCGAAGGCGGTGCTGCAGGTGTTGTACGTGATGATGACTCATACCAGAAGCATTTTGAAGATACAGTAGCCGGCGGTGACTGGTTATGCGAACAGGATGTTGTTGAGAAGTTTGTAAGACAGGCTCCTGAAGAACTGTATCAGCTTGAGCACTGGGGCTGCCCATGGAGCCGTAAGCCAAATGGTGACGTTAACGTTCGCCGTTTCGGTGGTATGAAGGTTCCTCGTACATGGTTCGCTGCAGATAAGTCTGGTTTCCACATGTTACACACCTTATACCAGACTTCTGTAAAATTCCCTTCAATTCAGCGCTTTGATGAGCACTTTGTATTAGATCTTCTCGAAGAAGATGGCGAGTGCCGCGGTGTAGTCTGCTACGATATGCAGAACGGTGTATTCCGTCAGATCAATGCAAAGGCTGTATTCCTGGCAACTGGTGGTGCAGGTCGTTGCTACCTGTTCAACACCAATGGCGGTATCGTAACTGGTGATGGTATGGCTTTAGCATATCGTCACGGCGTACCACTGCGTGATATGGAATTCGTTCAGTACCACCCAACAGGTCTGTTAGGATGTGGTCTGTTAATGACCGAAGGCTGCCGTGGTGAGGGTGGTGTTCTTTACAATAAGGACGGTTACCGTTACCTGCAGGATTACGGTCTTGGCCCTGAAACTCCAGTTGGACAGCCACAGAACAAATACATGGAATTAGGTCCACGTGACCGTCTGTCACAGGCTTTCTGGAACGAGTCAAAGAAAGGCCGTACCATCAAGTACCCATTAGGTGAGGCTGTACATCTTGATCTTACCCACTTAGGTGAGAAATATCTGCACGAGCGTTTACCTCTGATCTGTGAACTTGCTATGACCTACTCAGGTGTTGATCCTGTTAAGGCTCCAGTTCCAGTTCGTCCTGTTGTTCACTACACAATGGGTGGTATCGAGACTAACGGCAATACCGAGACTCGTATGCCAGGTCTGTATGCTGGTGGTGAGTGTGCTTCAGTTGGCGTTCACGGAGCAAACCGCTTAGGCTCTAACTCATTGGTTGAGACCATCGTATTCGGTAAGATTGGTGGTGACGCTATGGCTGAGAGAGCCCACAAGCTCAAAGACTTCGACTCAGCAGAACTTACCCGTCAGGCAGAAGCTGCCGAGAAGCGCGCTCTGTCACTGTTTGATGTCAAGGGTACAGAGTCAATGTCCAAGATCCGTCACGAGATGGGTCAGTCAATGGAAGAAGGCGTTGGTATCTATCGTGAAGAAGAATCAATGCAGAAAACTATTGATACTCTCAAGACATTGCAGAAGCGTATTGTTAATGTTGGTATCACCGACAGAGGTCGTGTATTCAACACAGAATGGATGAACCTCATCGAGTTAGGTTATACCTTAGATGTTGCACAGTGTATGGTCCACTCTGCAATCAACCGTAAAGAATCACGTGGTTCACATCAGCGCTTAGATGGTCCTAACGGCGCATACAAAGAGCGTGACGACGTAAACTTCCTGAAGCACTCATTAGCCTTCAAGCAGGATGGTGCTGACGAGCCAAGAATCGAGCTGAGCGACGTTAAGATCACAACCTTCCAGCCTGCAAAGCGCGTATACGGTGCTGAAGCAGAAGCTGCTGAAAAGGCAAGAAAGGCAAAGGAGGCTAAATAATGGAATCACAGCAGAAAACAATGAAGATCACTGTTCTTCGCTACCGTCCAGAACAGGACAAAGAGCCATGGGAGCAGACATTTGATGTTCCTTACCACAAGGATACATCAGTATTAGAAGCTCTGTTCTACATCAAGGACAACTTTGAGCCTAGCCTTTCTTTCCGCTGGTCATGCCGTATGGCAGTCTGCGGTTCTTGCGGTATGATGGTTAACGGTGTTCCACACCTTGCATGCAAGACCTTCTTACGTGATTATGATGGTAAGGACATGAAGATCGAGCCACTGGCTAACTTCCCAATCGAGCGTGATCTTGTTGTTGACCTATCAGATCTTATTGAGAAGATTGAGCGCATCAAGCCTTACATCATTCCTGAGGCAAAGAATGCAAACATGCCTCTGAACCAGAACTTCAAGCAGACACCAATGCAGATGGAAGCTTATCTGCAGTTTGCTCAGTGTATCAACTGCGGATGCTGTTATGCAGCATGTCCACAGTACAAGCTGAACCCTAAGTTCATTGGTCCTGCAGCTCTGACTCTTTTATACCGTTACAATGTTGACAACCGCGATGCTGGCGCAAAATTACGTGCACCATTCTTAAATTCAGAAGAAGGCGCATGGAGCTGCACATTCGTAGGTTACTGCTCAGAAGTTTGCCCTAAGCACGTTGATCCATCATCTGCTATTCAGTTAGGCAAGAAGATGAGTGCAACTGAGTACGTATTCAACATGATCAAACCGGAGCACTAAAATGAGCGAAGTAAAGTCATTTCGTAAACCATACAATCCTCCAGTTAAGAAGATGACCTGGTGGCTGGAAAACCCATTCTATATCTACTACATGGTTCGTGAAGGAACCGCAGTATTAGCTCTGCTTGCTGTACTTGAGATATTATTCGGTATCTTCATGCTTGCATTATGCGAGTTTGGTCCAGTACCAACATTAACCGGTATTGCACCATACGCCTGGTATCTGCAGAACTTCCTTGGCAATCCAGCTATCATTGCATTAAATGTAGTTATCCTTGTTTCACAGCTGTTCCATGCTGTAACCTGGTTCTCATTAATGCCTAAGGCTGTTCGTGTATTCATGAACAAGAACTCAACCGAGTTACTGCCTGAGTGGGTAACTAAAGCAGGTTTATACCTTGCATTAGTTGGTGCTACTGTTGTTATCTTAGCTGTTGCTTTCTTAACCGTTTAAGGAGAATTTACAATGCGTCAATTTCTTCCAACCCGCTCAGATGAGCCAATGTACTGGTTAATGTTTGGTGCCGGTGGCATGGTGGCAGCTATTGTACTTCCTGCAATCATGGTAGTACTTATTGCTGCAGGCCTTACAAGCTCAGACTTAACACACGGTGTTTTAAGCATTGCACAGGTTTATGATATTTTCAGCAACTGGTTCTTGAGCCTTTGCGTATTCGGTATTGTGTTCCTGTTAAGCTTCTATGCATTACACAGAATGCATCACTCAAGCCATGATTTTGGAATTCATTCAAAACTGACATGGTACATTGCATACGGAACCGCTGCTGCAATTTCATTTATTTCACTTGGTTTACAGTTCTTAATGTACGTTAAGTTCTTTTAATTAAAAGAAAAATTTAAACCAGTAAGTGATCAAAAATCGGGCATTTTAATGCTCGATTTTTTTTGACATATCTAACATAAATTTAACTATTATTTATTTCGAATTCTGATATAATTCACGTGAATTTTAACTAACTACATTCTTCAATCTTTTACTCCGCTAGGAGAGCCTAAATTATGAAAAAGACTAAAATGGTCTGCACCATCGGTCCTAAGTCCGAGAAACGCGAAATTATGGAAACATTACTTTCATCAGGTATGAACGTAATGCGTCTGAACTTCTCTCACGGTGACTTTGACGAGCACGGTGGCCGTATCACCAATATCAACGCTATCATGCAGGAAACCGGTAAGGTTTTCGCTGTTCTTTTAGACACCAAGGGTCCTGAAATCAGAACCTGCGACCTTGAGAATGGTGAGGATGTTTCACTGTCCACAGGTGACCAGATCACTTTAACAGCTGATAGCTCTTTTGTTGGTAACAAGACTAAAGTTGGTGTTACTTACCCAGATTTAGCAAAAGATTTAAAAGTCGGCTCAACAGTTTTATTAGATGACGGTTTAATCGGTTTAAAGGTTATCGACATCAAGGGTACCGACGTTGTCTGTGAAGTTCAGAACAACGGCGATTTAGGTGAGCACAAGGGTGTTAACCTGCCAAATACCCACATTTCTATGCCATTCTTATCAGAGAAGGACAAGGGCGACTTAAAGTTTGGTATCCAGCGTGGTGTTGACTTTATCGCTGCTTCATTCACCCGTACCAAGGAAGATGTTATGGACATCAGAAACTTCCTTGATGCAAACGGTGGTAATGATATCAAGATCATCTGCAAGATCGAAAACCAGGAAGGTCTTGATAACTTCGAGGACATCCTTGCTACTGCTGACGGTATCATGGTTGCCCGTGGTGACATGGGTGTTGAAATCCCTGCTCAGGACGTTATCTTTGCTCAGAAGCACATCATCAAGCGTTGCAACCAGGTTGGCAAGCCAGTTATTACAGCTACCCAGATGCTTGATTCTATGATCAAGAACCCACGTCCAACCCGTGCTGAGGCTGGTGACGTAACCAACGCTATTTTAGACGGTACTGATGCAGTTATGTTATCAGGTGAATCAGCCAAGGGTAAGTACCCACGTGAGGCAGTTCGTACCATGAACACCATCTGTGAGCGTACAGATTCATACTGCGAAGAGAACCACGGTAAGGTATTCCCTGCTGCTGTTTCAGCTCACACTGTAACAGATTCAGCATGTCTTGCTGCTGTTGAAGCTGCTGACGCATTAAACGTACCTGTAATTGTTGTTGCAACAGAGCACGGCAATTCAGCTCGTACAATCCGCAAATTCAATCCTAAGGCTGTAATTCTTGCTTTAACTCCAAATGTTAAGGCAGCTCGTCAGCTTTGCGTAACCCGCGGTGTAATGCCTAAGATTGTTGATCGTATCTCTTCAACTGATGAGTTCTTACAGACTGGTAAGAAGCTTGCTGTTGAGCTTGGTCTTGCAAAACCAGGTGATCAGATTGTTATGGTTAACGGTGCTTTAGTTCCATCAGGAATCACCAACACCATGTCAGTTCAGACAATCTAATATTTAAGAATATTTAAATACTGTTCTAAGGCCTGTTTTCAGAAATGTAACAGGCCTTGTTGTTTATATGAAGATAATACTAGAAACACCGAGACTCATCTTAAGAGAGATGGTAAGAGAAGATCTTGATGCATTATCATCAATCCTGATGGATGAAAGAGTAATGTATGCCTACAACGGCCCATTCAGTTCTGAGGAGACTCAGGTTTGGCTTGACAGACAGTTTGAACGTTACAAAGAATTCGGTTTTGGACTTTGGGCTGTAATCCTCAGGAAGACTGGTAAAATGATAGGTCAGTGCGGAATCACCATGCAGGATTTTAACGGCACGCAGGTACCAGAGATTGGATACCTTTTTGCCTATGATTACTGGCACAAAGGCTATGCTACAGAGGCTGCAAGAGCCTGCACAGAGTATGGCTTTACAATTTTGGAATTTGACAGACTCTACTCAATCATCAGAGACACAAATACTCCATCTATAAATGTTGCAAAACGCAATAATATGAGAAAATGCGGTTCTCTAGTAAAACACTACAGAGGAGCACTCATGCCACATCTTGTGATGTGCACAGACAGAAAAATCAAAACAGAACAAGAATAGGAAATAATTACAATGACCTTATCAGGGTCATTGTAATATCTTGACTAGTAGTCAGGGCTGTTTAAGATCTGCTGATTTGCCTTTTCCTTTACATCCTGAGGGATGTTGTCCCAGGCCTGCTTGATTGGCAGAATAAGATTGATAACCTCATCAATAGGACCGACTTCAAGGGATACTGAAGCCTTGTCAAGAAGCTCTTTCATATAATCATAAAGGGCATACATTCTGTCAAAAAGCTCAGGGTTTCCTTTTTTGTCCAAAGCTGTCTGCAAACCATTGATAATGCCAACGGCCTTGCTGATTCTGTTTGCCTTGTACTCATAGTCATGTCTTAAAATTGCGCCCTTGGCCTGTGAAAGACGTTCAAGGAGTCCCTCATACATCATCTGTATGATTCTGTGAGGATCGGCAACAGACAGTTCCGCCTCAAGGTTGGTGCGCTTATACGCTTTTAAATTACGTCCGTACATTTGATCTCCTGCAATCAAAAATACTATTCTTTATACTTATCTTATCGTACTTTTTCAGATTTTTTTTAGCTGTTTTTTCAATCTGTAAAGTATATATGCAAAATCTCAGATTAAGTTTGAAAAATACTCAGATGATCACAAAGTACGGATTCGGATATTATTTTTATCAAAAAGATCCTGACTGTATCTCAGATATAAGACATCAGATTTTATAAGGCGTGGTAGGTACAAAAGAAAAGCGGGATAAGTTCCCGCTCTCTCAAAGCTCAGCTGACACTCTAGGCTTTTTCGTCAAACAAAAGTCCCTTGTGCTCTGAGTCTTTGTCGGTAATACCTGTTCTTTCTCTAAGATCTCTCATTCTCTCTGAGAGTTCAATAAACTCTTCTGATGGTATCTGACGTACCAGTTTTTCGGTGTTTCTGTCAGTTACCTTTACTACAGTATCGTCTGTTTCCTTGTCTATACTGAAAGCAAGACCGATATTCTGACGGTTGAGTGCATTCATACGCTCCTGAGCCAGCTTCTCGTTGCGCTCTTGAAGGTACTCTGATAATTCTTTCTCTTTATTAGCCTTCTCCAAGGTATCACTTACCTTAGGAATGGCACTCTGCTCAGCTTCATCTTTCTTCTGGCTTACAGTAACCACATCAGATGTGCTTGCAGATACTGACTTTACAGTATTCTCTTCTTCCTTAGACTTACCCTCTTTTGCACTGCCTTTTACAGCTGCAAAAGCCTGATTAGCTAATGAAGACATTGTTTTAGTAATAATAACATCGCTCATAGCTAGCCTCCTCTCTATTTATGAGAGGTTAATATTAATTTCTCTCCTGAAAAGTACTACTACTCTTCACTCTTACTTTTCTTATCGGAAAGAGAAAACTGGATCTTTAAAAAAAAAATTAATTTTTTTTTGATATAGAAAAAGCTAAGGAATTTTATTGAGATAAACAGCTTATTAAGGCGACAGGTATGGGCAAAATCAGTAGGAGCTTAGCAAAAGGCATGGCGTAGCACAAAATTCATTCATGTGTACGCCAGCAACCATTAGAATGCATTTTTAGTGACATC
Organism: Succinivibrio sp.; assembly: GCA_051891035.1. Lineage (GTDB taxonomy): Bacteria > Pseudomonadota > Gammaproteobacteria > Enterobacterales > Succinivibrionaceae > Succinivibrio. The sequence goes on from JBJFET010000078.1 coordinate 10,221, forward strand.
CTCCCCTACCTGTAGAGGTAGGGGCTTCCTGTTCGATAGCTCTA
>JBJFET010000079.1:0-10122 GCA_051891035.1 Succinivibrio sp.
ATAGCTGCCCTTTGAACTTAAAGGAGCTCAGGCAAGAGCCATTGAGGATATAGGAAACGATCTTAGCAGACAGACTCCCATGATCAGGCTCCTGCATGGAGACGTAGGTACGGGAAAGACTATCGTTGCGATAGCTTCTTGTCTCAGAGTCTGCCAGTCTCAGGGACAGAGTGTGGTTCTAGCGCCAACTGAGCTATTGTGCCAGCAGCACTACAAGGTATTTGAAAAACTGCTCTCTCCTCTTGGAATAAATGTTGTTATGCTGACATCCTCTCTTAAGGGAAGCAAAAGAACGCAGACACTTGAGGATATCAGGAACGGCAAAGCACAGGTCATTGTTGGGACTCACAGTGTATTTCAGGCTGATGTTGAATATAAATCACTGTATCTGGCAATCATTGATGAGCAGCACCGCTTTGGTATTGAGCAGAGAGTTGCATTACTCCACAAAGCTCCAAAGGGTCTTACAGTACATCAGCTTGTGATGACTGCCACTCCTATTCCAAGAACACTGCAGCTGGCTCTCTTTTCTGATCTGGATGTTTCACTTCTTGACGAGCTACCAAAGAACCGTAAACCTGTAACCACTGCAGTTATGTCAGATGAGAACAAGGATAAAATCATCAGCAGACTCAAAACTGTCTGCAAAGATGGCACACAGGTTTACTGGGTATGTCCGAACATTGAAGAGAATGAAGAGGAAAACGCTTCAGCCCAGGCTTCATACAAATACCTCAAGCATAAACTTCCTGAACTTAATATAGGTCTTATACATGGACAGCAGAAAATTCAGGACAGAAACAAGATCATGAGGGACTTTATAGACAATAAAATCAGCATCCTGGTTGCTACTACCATTATTGAAGTTGGAGTTGATGTTCCAAACGCCTCGATTATCATAATCGAGGGGGCAGACAGACTGGGACTTGCGCAGCTTCATCAGTTAAGAGGAAGAGTAGGAAGAGGCTCAAAGGAATCGTACTGCATACTGGTATACAAAAAAACTGAAAGTGACAATGAGATTGCGATGCAGAGACTGTCAATAATGAGAAGTACCAGTGACGGTTTCAAGATCGCCACTGAGGATCTGAAGCTTCGAGGACCAGGCGAGGTTCTTGGAAACAGGCAGGCAGGATTTGATCTTTTCCGAGTTGTTGATGTTAACAGAGATTTTCAGTTGGTTGAAGTTGCTCGCAAAATTGCACTTACTCTCATCAAAAACGATCTTGATATATGTAAACTTTTAATCAGAAGATGGTTTCCAAAATATAAGGTAAATTAAGGCAATATGGCATTCAGACCTCTTACAGTCAAAAAACAGTCTCAGGGATTCGGATTTAAGATCGTAAAAATCCTGATAGCGATTGTTGCTGTGACTGCCTGTGCGGTAATTGCTGCCATACTGTATTTTAACGGGCAGAATATCAAAGCTCCGCTTATAAAGTTTCTCTCAGACAGAACGTCATTTACGATAAACTGCCAGCAGATAGAATTCTCGGCTCTCTACCCTAATGTGCTGAAGCTTCAGGGAGTCAGTATCGATAAGACACATATAGATGAGATTTATGTGGAATACGATCTCCAGAGTATTATCAAATCAGATACTCTGAAGCTCAAATACTTTTACGCCAAGGGCGTAACCGCCAGTGATGAGAACATAAACAGTTTCAGATCAGAAAAATTCGGCTTTAATGATATCCTCATTGAAAAGCTCGACCTTGTTGACTGTCCTGTCAGTCTGCAGGGAATTACCTCCTCAAAAGCGGCTCTGTCATTATCACAAGCCTATATTGGTACAGATGGCCTGCTAAGTTTTGATGCAGCCACGCTGAATTTTGAAGAAGGTCATCTTGATAACACTGAAATAAAAAAGTTTTCCGGAAAGCTGTCTAACAGCAGTGATGAGATATCAGCAGACGATCTTTCCTTTCAGATATTCGGAGGTACAGTCAGCGGATCACTCAGCATTAACAAAACTAACAGAGAGATTGTGTCAAGAAATCTCAGTATCCGCAATCTAATCTTCAAGGAAGACAATGCGCTGTCAGATAAATACACAATCAGAGCAGACACAGTATCTGTAAACAACTGTCTGCTTGCTCTTCCTGCCCAGGATCTCATGCTAGGCGATGTAACAGGAAAACTGGATGGTCTGAAAATTGGAGATGGAAAGATCAGCTATAACTTTACAGGCAGGGTAGGAGAAATCTCAAAGCCATCTCTTCAGCTTACAGCCGATGAGTCCAGAATAAAGGCTGAAAAAACTGAAGATGAGCTTTTGATAAGATTAAAGGGAAATCTTTTTAATACTACCTACAAAGTGGATGCCTCCTTCCGTAAAGATGATGGTCTGAATAAACTCACAATCCACAGTCTGAATCTTAAAGGTGGCAAGATTGAGGCTACAGATGATCTGATTAATTATCTGAAGCAGTCAGTTTTTGACAACAGTCTGACTCTTGAAAGCTTGAATATCGAGAATACTGAGGTTGTCTCATTTATCGATAAATATCCGTTTTCTGTTCAGAGCGTAAACCTAAACCTTGAAAACCTGTATTTTGACAGACACAGTAAAGTGATGTCAGCAGATGATGGGAAAATAGATTTCAGTTTTGACAATGGTTATTATTCAGATCTTTTCATAAGTCATTTTTCCTCTAGGAGTACAATTGATGAGGAAAAACTCATCACTTTTGTTCCTGAAATCAGGTTCAATAAAAGCTCTGCATCGTTAACTGCACAGTTTGATCATGATTTTGAGCTAGAAAAACTAACCGTAACAGCTGATGACTTTGAATTATCAGAGCTTAACAGTAACCTGATAAATCACTTGTTAAACGGAAAGGTGAAGCTTGAGTGCAGTTTAAACAGAGAGGCTATACCTTCTGACAACCCCTCTCTTCCAAGACATATAAGCGTACTGACAAACCCTGATGACAGTAGCAAGATGTCATCTGAGGGAGATAGTTCAGACACAAAGCAGTTTACAGGTAAGGCGGTACTGACAGGAAAATCTCTGCTCATATCTGAACTTGGTCTTGATCTTGTCAACGGTGGACCGAAAAAGAGTTATTCCCTTACAAAAGAACAGTTTTTAGAATCAATCAGAGACGCCGATGCAGGACTTTATGATCTGAACCTCAAACTTAGTCTTGAGGATAACACTGTCGCAGTAAGAGGATCATCCGATCTGATAAGTTCCCATGCAACACTTAACGGAAAGATAGATCTTAAGACTAATGAAATGTGTCTTAAGACAACTTTTGTATCACTTAACAAAGACTGCATTACCAGTCTTGTAATAAAGGGAGATATAGATAATCCAGGTGTATTCATCACCCCTGTTTCAAGAGGAAATATCAGACCTGGAATCAACGACGAGATTCTTGATGGAAGAAGTGAAGAAAAGAGTGCTGAAGTCAAAAATAATGGGGAGCCAGCAGAAGAGGCTCCCGTGAGCGTTACTGTTTCTGAGATACCTTGATTGAGATTGAAGGTTTTTTCTTCTTGGTATTGATAATGTCATCTGATCCTAAGGTTGAACCTGTAACATTGGCAAGGTAAACCATAAAACTTGGAACATCCTCAGACATACCTGTCCTTACAGCACCTAATGTAGCAGTAAACTCTGCTCCTAAAAGAACTATCCACCAGTTGATGTAAATCCAGATAAACAGAACCGGAATTACAGCAATGGCACCATAAATCGCCTCATAATTTGAAAAATTAAGCACGAATACGCTGAATATCTTCTTTGAAACCTCAAATACCACAGTTACAAAGATAGCACCGCACAGAGCATCCTGAATTCTCACTCTGACTCTTGGCACGATTACATACACTGCAGTTAAGACAGCGCATTCTATAAGAATAGGAAAAATAAAGAAGGCAATCATCAAAGGAACGCCTACATTTGAATTTGTGGAAATGGCAAACCCCATTACTTTTGTAAACAGCCAGACCACAATGCCAAGAGCGATAGGACCTAAGGTAAGGAGAGTCCAGTAAATCGCAATCATGGTTCCAAGTTTTCTGCGTCCGCCTCTCCATATTCTGTTCAGGCACTGATCAATTGAACGGACCAGCATTAACGAAATGATAAAAAAAACTATGGTACTTGTAACAGTAAGTTTCCCGGCATGATCAATAAAGGTTCCAACGTAATTGCCAAGAGTCTCAGCAAACACCGGCATGAAATTATCTTTGGCAAAAGATTTTAATGATTCTCTAAATTCCTCAAATGAAGGGAATACTGCAAAAAAGTAGAAGATCACACTGATTGCAGGAATAAGAGCCAGAATAGATGTAAAGGAAAGAGCTGAGGCTTCAAGGCCGATTGAGTCTCTCCTAACACGATTGAAAAAATACCTGTAAAGTTCTTTCACTTATTCCTCACCTGCAATAGCAACATCTATAAATATGTATTCAGTATCCTAGTATATAGTGAACTGCTCTCCTTTGAAAAGGCGGGCATCTGTCAGGACAGGCATAATTTTATTGTTCCGGATGACTGAATTCAACATCACTGTAGCTGTCTAAACCGCAGGGATCCTGTAGGGCAGCTTTTCTGAAGATGGATGCCTGCTGTATATATGCCATCCACACTTTATTATTCTGATAATACGGACGTCAAGTATTATATTCTCCTTCACTCCGGGCAAGAACATCGGATTTTTTTTAGATCTTTTTTTTTATAAATTGTTAGAGAGGTCAAATTTAAGATAAAATAACGCCAAAATTTTTTAAACAGAACTCACATCTGAGTTTTTCTTGCAGGATTACAAAATGGATGTTCAGAAAATCCGTAACATTGCCATCATTGCGCATGTTGACCACGGTAAAACAACTTTAGTTGACAAACTACTCCGCCAGTCCGGCACTCTTGACAGAAATGAAATCGGTCAGGAAAGAGTGATGGACTCAAATGACATCGAAAAGGAACGTGGCATTACCATTCTTTCAAAGAATACCGCTATCAACTGGAACGACTACAGAATCAATATCGTTGATACCCCAGGTCACGCTGACTTTGGTGGAGAGGTTGAGCGTGTTATGTCCATGGTAGACTCAGTTCTGCTTTTAGTGGATGCTGTAGACGGACCTATGCCTCAGACTCGATTCGTTACACAGAAAGCTTTTGCCGCCGGCTTAAAGCCTATTGTGGTAATCAACAAGTGTGACCGTGAGGGAGCAAGACCTGACTGGGTAATCGATCAGGTGTTTGATCTGTTTGACAATCTTGGAGCTACAGACGAGCAGCTTGACTTCCCTGTAGTATATGCATCAGCATTCCAGGGCTGGGCAACCCTTGACCTGTCATCTCACGGCGACAACATGGAGCCTTTATTCCAGACTATTGTCGATAGAGTAAGTCCTCCTGAAGCAGATCTTGACGGTCCATTCCAGATGCAGATTTCTTCACTTGATTTTACCTCCTACGTCGGTGTTATCGGTGTTGGTCGAGTTAAAAGAGGTGTTGCAAAGGCAAACTCTCCTGTAACCATTATTGACAGAGACGGTAATACAAGAACAGGTAAGGTAGGTCAGGTTTTAGGATACCTTGGACTTAGAAGAGCTCCTGTTGACTCTGCAGAGGCAGGTGACATTATTGCTGTTACCGGTTTAGGCGAGCTTAAGATTTCAGACACCATCTGCGATCCTTCAAAGGTCGAGGCTCTTCCTGCACTGTCAGTTGATGAACCTACAGTTTCAATGAACTTCTGCGTCAACACATCTCCATTTGCAGGCAGAGAAGGTAAATTCATTACGTCAAGAAACATTGAAGAGCGTCTTCGTGAAGAACTGGTTCACAATGTTGCTCTGCGTGTTGAGAGGACCGAAGATACCGACAGATTCAAGGTATCAGGACGTGGCGAGCTACACCTTTCAGTTTTAATCGAAGAAATGAGACGTGAAGGTTACGAGCTGGCTGTTTCACGCCCTGAGGTTATCCTTCATAAGGTTGATGGCAAGACTTTAGAGCCTTATGAGGTACTGACTCTGGATCTTCACGAGGAGAATCAGGGACCTGTAATGGAAGAGCTGGGTCTTAGAAAAGGTGAGCTTAAAAACATGGTTCCAGATGGAAAGGGCCGTGTACGCCTAGACTACAGAATTCCGGCACGTGGACTTATCGGTTTCCAGTCTCTATACATGACCTTAACCTCAGGATCAGGACTCATGTACCACACCTTTGACAGCTATGACGAGTACGTAGGCGGATCAATCGGCGAGAGAAAGAACGGTGTTCTGATTTCAAATGATACAGGTAAAACTGTTCCTTACGCACTGTGGTTCCTGCAGGAGCGCGGCAGACTGTTCGTAGAACCTGGTGAGGAAGTATACGAGGGTGAGGTTATCGGACTTCACGTACGCTCAAATGACCTGACCGTAAACCCATTAAAGACAAAGAAACTGACTAACGTTCGTGCAGCAGGTTCTGATGACAACATCATCCTTACCCCTGCAGTTCATATGTCATTAGAACAGTCTTTAGAGTTTATCAACGAGGACGAGCTTGTTGAGGTAACCCCTGTAAGTATCAGAATCAGAAAGAAGAATCTGTCAGAGCTTGATAGAGTTCGCGCTTTCCGTGCCGCTGGCGGTAAGAAAGCAGACGAATAAGCACTGTTATTGATCTGATTACTAGAGCCTGCACTATTTTTGGTGCAGGCTTTTTTATTGTCCTTATTCCATATTTATTGACAAATAAGCTTTTTGCAACGATTAATTTAATCATATCTCCAATTGCCCCATTGCACTATTTTTGTGCCATGCGATAAAATAGCCCAAAAATAGTTCAAAATAACAATGCACCAAAATTGACTATGGATCGGAAATGACAGACAAACAAAAAGCAAATCTCCTTGAGAGCATTGCCACTGCAGTATTTTTAACTGATAGGCAGTTTAATATTGTTTATGCAAATACTGCAGCTGAACAGTTATGTGGCGTTTCCAGATCAAGACTTAAATATCTGAGACTGACTGATTTTATTGATCCATCTGAAACCTCTTTGCTGCAGACTATTGCAGGAACTGATTTCACTGACAGTTTTCAGGGATTTTCTGCAGCAGGAATTGAACTCTCCCCGTATCCTGGTAAATCAACAAAAGCCGATCTGACAGTATTCAACTACTCAAGTGAGTCATATCCTAACGGCCTGCTAGTTGAAATCCACACAATTTCCCATCAGGAAAAGCTCATCAATCAGGTGCAGCAGAATTTTCAGTACACAGCGGCAAGAGATCTGATTAGAAGCCTGGCCCATGAAATCAAGAATCCTCTAGGAGGTATCAGAGGTGCAGCTCAGCTTGTTGAGATGACCTACGGAAAGGTAGATGGGATCAAAGACTACACAAAGGTTATCATTGAGCAGACAGACAGACTTAAAGTTCTTGTCAATAACCTTTTAGGACCACAAAAGCCAAATCCTCTTGAAAAGGAAAATGTTCATTACCTTATTGAAAAGGTGCTTTCTTTAGTTTCAATGGGAGAAGACAGCAAGAACATTAAAATTACCAGAGACTACGATCCTAGTCTTCCTGAACTTAATCTTGATGTGAATTCAATAGAACAGGTTCTTTTGAATATTGTCAACAATGCAGTACAGGCCTTGAATGACTCTCATACAGAAAATCCTGTTATTACCATCAAAACAAGAGCAAGTATCAGAACCATTGTAAGAGAAAAGAAATACCCTACAGCAATTATTATTTCAATATCCAATAACGGTCCTGAAATTCCAGAGCACATCAAGCAGACTGTGTTTTTCCCAATGGTTACAACAAAAGCCCATGGCAATGGTCTTGGTCTTTCAATAGCACTGAATATTGTTGAGCGCCACGAAGGTACGATTGAATGCCTCAGTGATGCCCACAGAACTGAATTTAGAATCATTCTACCAATAAAAAGTAGAATTCAAGGAGAACGTTAACTATGAATCCTATGATCTGGGTTATAGATGATGATGCAAGCATACGTTTTGTTTTTGATAAAGCATTAGATGCTAACAGCATTACTCACCGCCTTTTTGAAAACGGAGAGTCAGCTCTTGAAGCACTTAAACACGAAACACCTGACGTTATTGTTTCTGACATCAGAATGCCTGGAATAGACGGTCTTGAAATGATCAAAGCTGTTCATGAAGTAGATGAGAATATTCCATTCATCATTATGACTGCTCATTCAGATCTTTCTGCAGCCATTGATGCCTACGAAGAAGGTTCATTCGAGTACCTTCCAAAACCATTTGATATTGAGCAGGCAATCAGCGTAATAAGACGAGCTGCAGTTCACAGAGTCAACATGCTTCAGCTGCTTGATCAGAAGACTAAAACAGAAGCTCCGGGTCTGTCTTCTGATGTTACAGAGGAGACTGAAATAATCGGCAAGTCACCTGCCATGCAGGAAGTATTCAAATTCATCGGTAGAATCTCAAAAACAGATTTACCTGTTCTAATTCACGGTGAGGTTGGTACCGGACGTGGTCAGGTAGCAAAAGCTCTGCACAATCACGGCGATAGAAAGGGACATAAGTTTGTTTCGCTGAACATGTCCTCACTTCCTCAGGAAATGGTTAAATATGAACTCTTTGGAGACATTACCAAGGATGCCACCCAGAGCGCAATTGTAAAAGCTGACGGAGGCACACTGTTCATCAATGAAATCAGCGATATGCCTATGGACTGTCAGAACAGACTGTTGCAGCTCATTCAGAAGCAGGAGTACTCACCTATCGGCAGTACCGAATCAAAGCATGCGAATGTAAGGATCATAGCTTCTACTTCACATGATCTTGAAAAAAAGATTGCAGATGGAACATTTAATTCAGATCTGTTCTACAGACTGAATATTATCAATATCAATATTCCTCCTCTGCGCGACAGAAATAATGATATTCCAATGCTTGCAAAGCATTTTCTAGCTCAGAGTGCCGTAGACGGCCATACTGAACCAAAGAAGCTCACCTCAGAGGTACTCGTATTCCTGTGCCGTCTGCCATGGCCTGGCAATGTGCGTCAGCTTAAAAATCTGTGCAAATACCTAACCATCATGGTGACCGGCAGAGATATTCAGCTTGTTGATCTTCCTTCTGAGTTTCTGCATGCAAACAGCAATCAGAACAAGACTACAAATCAGACTGCAGCAGGCAGTAAGGAAAACGCAACCTGGCAGGATCTTCTGCGAGCCTGGGTTGATGGCAAATTAAAATCCGGCGAGCATGATATCCTCTCTGAGGCTGTTCCTGAGTTTGAAAAGGTTATGCTTGAAGCAACCCTTACCTTCACAGGCAACCATAAGCAGGAATCAGCCAAGCTGCTAGGTTGGGGCAGAAATACTCTGACACGAAAGATAAAAGAACTGAATCTGTCATAGTCAGACAGTCTGTTATCCTCATTCACAAAAAGAGCTGTACAGCTCTTTTTGTTTTTCTGCAGAATTAAAAATCAAATCACATAAAAAATCTCAAATCTATCCTATGCTTATTACGAATATACAGAAATGAGGTATTTATATGACATCAGAATTAGATAATGCAAATAACAGAAAAACTGACAGCAACGATATAATCATGACACTCTGCCAGAGTGTCGCTAATGTTATTACTACAGCAACCGGCAGACAGACCAGATATGCTCCGCTGGTTCAGAGAATCACCAAAACCATCCTCTCTCCTGATATCGGTACCTTTGTAATGTTCACTGGCTCCTTCTCGGGTATGGTTGTTATCAATTTCCCAAAAGAAACTGCTATGGAACTGTATACTCAGTATCTTAAGAACATGGGTATCAGCGAGAGTGAAATGGCTCAGAACTACACTCAGGATGAGGTAAGCAATACTCTTGGCGAACTTATGAACCAGATCATCGGTAATTTCACCAGACAGATCAGCGAGCAGCTTCATATACGAATCGATCAGTCTCAGCCTAAGATGCTGGTTCTTCCTCGTGAGGTACAGATTAACATTTCTGTAAATCTTGATAATCCTAAATATGGAAAGGTTACTTTCCACACTGAAAGTGGCAATGTGTTCTATGTGGAGCTTGCCATGGATGATACCTGCTTTACTGCCTTGAAGGATTTTGAGAGCGCAGGTTCAGTATCTCCTGATGATATTCT
>JBJFET010000080.1:0-2338 GCA_051891035.1 Succinivibrio sp.
CACACCACGCGTTTCTATGCTGTAACCTACACCTATAGGATACTCGTATTCGTCCTTTGCTTTCAGGTATTTCACAGCCTCACAATAGTGATCACCTATGTTGACCAGCCAGCTTTTGAAATTCTCCATTCTTGCGTTGACAAGAAAAGACAGTTTGTTTATGCGGTTGATACCAACAACCATTTTAATAGGTTCTTCACCAAAGATTATCTTCGCCCCCTCACACAAATCGATAATCTGCGCCCCCTGCGAAAAAGAGATATTCTCCCGGATTTGTTGAAAACCTCTCGGGATCAACACATTCCAGAAATCTGTTTCTATTCCAACTCTAAAACTTCTATACACCTCTGTGGTGTCATCTTTTTGCGCACTGGCGATCAGATACTCTTCATTATCGAGTTTTTCGTCCGAGAGGCTGCGTAGATAAGCAGCTAAGAGTAAGAGACTTGCATTAGCTGCTTTTCTCGGATTAGACAGCGATAAGCCGTCTGCAAAATACTTGTTATCGTTCTGCATCGCAAGATACCCCTCGGATCGCTACTGTTTGGAGCACTATACCAAAACAAGGAGGAAGTTTCAACCGTTATTCACACCTGTTCGCCACAAAAGCATCCAATGCTTCCTGGACCTCTTCTCTGTTGCGCCCAACAACTGTGAAGACTGTTTTGCGTAGGTAGGTGATGTGGCCTATGCAGTATTCCGCAGGTACATTCTCGTATTTAACTGTAATGTTTATTTCATTCTTCGGAAATTTGAACATGGTAGTAACCTTAAACAAAGAAAGGGGCCGAAGCCCCTTGTGGTTTATTTTAAATCGGCTAATGCTTCTTTGTAGAGTTCTTCGTACTCTTTCAGAATCTGTACAGCAACAGGGTATTTGTTGATCAGTTTGGCTACCAGTTTTTCACGGTTGCCGCATCCGATCAGGATTGCTTTACCAAATACGTTTTTGCTGATAAGGTTCATGAATACGCTTAAGCAGAAATCCCGGTTATCTTCCGCAAAGTTGCTGTGGAGATACTCAAGGAAGTTTGCTGCAAAGCCAACAATATCTTCATCGGTGTAGTCTGCATTCTGTACCGCGTTGCGTAAGAAGGTGCAGCCTTCAGAACCGATAATCCAGCTAATGTCTGGAGTTTTCTTGCCTTGATGCTCTTTAACTTTACCAGACATAATGTCTTTGATCGGGGTGAGGTTGCGTTTTTTATCATGATAGGTGTAGATCTCATGCATCATAACGCTACCGATAACACCCTGCAACAATACTTTGCACAGACGGCTGTTAATCAGGCCAGCATCGTAGTCTTTAAGAACATCACTGGCAGCAACCCAAGAACGAGGTGTAGCAAAAGCTGGGCAACCTGCTTCTTCCATTTTATCGTAGTTTTCGATAGAAGACGGCTGCTGGCTCAGATAGCCGATAATAGAGCTATGAATGCCGTGTTGTAAAGCATAATCTTCCAACCAGCTTTCGGCATCGTAGAGCAACTCAACGATGATCAAGCGGTTAGCCAGAGGCGCTTCCAACTGAGCAACCTGAGTACCATCAGTGCTGCGGTTCCCTGCACAAACGAAAACAGACCCTTTCGGGAATTTGTATTCGCCGATGCGGTGATCCAGAAGAATCTGGAAGGCAACTTTCTGCAAATAAGGTTCAGCGTGGCTCAATTCGTCAAGGAATACAACCCCTTCCCAATCTGGATCGTCAGGCCAGAAAGAAGGCAGAGCAAACACAGTACGGGTTTTCCCATCCTCTCCGGTTACAGGAACAGGCAGACCGTTAACGTCAGACGGCTCTTTATCTGCAAGACGAACGTCAACGAGGTTATGATCGCTTGCCCCAAACATTGCGTCTGCACACTGTTTAACAGCTTCAGACTTACCGATACCAGGACCAGCCAGCAGCAGAAGTGCACGATTAGTGCGCTTAGCGAACTGGATCAGCGCCGGAATGTCGCGAACAGTACACTGGTTTCCTTCAAAGATGTTACGTGCCATGATTGTGTGCCTCTCTTATTCTGTGGTGTCTTTCAGTTTGTATGGGGACTATACCATAGTTAAAACTTCGTGTCAAACCAAATTCTGTTTAAATCACCCCACAGGAATAATTTGTCCAGTAGTTGTTCAAACCCTGCTCCACCATGCCACCCAATCGTACCCATGTTGTAATGAATTTCTTGCAGATCACGGTCTTCGCGAAGTTCTTTGGCAAGGTCTTTGGCTAGGATGCAGCAAAGAGTTTGTGCTTTGGTTGGATCGTAGGCACATTTGGTCATTCTCTTAAGGCTGACACGTTTTTTCCACGGTAAGCTCATGGCTAATCCTCCAGGTTAAGATA
>JBJFET010000081.1:0-2318 GCA_051891035.1 Succinivibrio sp.
CTTTGCACGAGACCGCAATTGGAATTGATGTACATGCAAATCTGATTGTAGGTTGCTACCAGAATGGAGTGTTAAAAATCACGAAAGTGATCCGCCGATCTCAGTGAGAAAAATAGGATCAATTTTATAATTTTTTCTCCCTAAATTTTTGCTTTGTGAAATAAGCAGAATTCAGAAAATTTTTTCTTTTCTCTATCCATAAATTTGAATCATTGTTTATTCTTGATTGTTCATTTTTTTTAGGAGGAACAATGCCAAGAATAAATTACATTCGAAAGACTCTTTTCATTTAAAAAAAGGAAAAAGAATAATGGATGGAACATCTTTAAAAAAGCTTTTGATAGAAGCAGCAAAACTAACATCAACTCAATTAGAAAACCAGGTTTAAAGCCAAATATGGTAAATTGTGTCTTAAGCAAGGTGATCTTACATCATTAACTTTGTGATAAACAACATATATAGTAAAAACTGTCTGCCGCCAGTTACCTTGGCCGACCTTGGCAGCATATTTAAGCCATTTATTGTCATTTTGCACAAAAGCACAGATCTTCAGTTAAATAAGTGATGACTGATAAGGGAAGACCTGCTGCTCAAACAATCTCTTTAAGATGTCTGTCGCTGTTTTTTCATTCTCTATTCTGATTGAATTAGCTTCACTGCTATTGTTCCCGAGAAAATCTAACAGTCCGTACCATACAATCTTTCTGTCAATTACAGCAATGCAGGAGTATAAACTGCTACTACAGAATTTAAGTGTAAACTGTTCTTTAAGAACTTCTACTGCCGATTTGTACATATCGCATTGCTCTTCACTAAGTGCTCTATCTCTTAGTACACACAAATGATCTACCTTCTTAACTCTTGCCCTATCGACAGAAAACAGAAGCCCTCTTATTCGACTTGGATCTGGGGATAAGGTTGTCAGAACAATCTCATGTTCGGCATTCAAATAGTCTTTAACAAAAGCCTGCTGGAAATCTGATACTGAAAATATACAGCCATTACATTCATTGCTGCCATTTTTATTGTAAGTAAAATCATTTAGCATACTTACGACGCTGAATCCGAGCCTTTTATATTCCTTTAGTCTTTTTGCATACATATTCTGAAGAATTGAATATGCCGGATCAATATAATCATAGACAATAACCTTCTTTTTATTGCTGTGATCACGGCTGATTCTGCCTACCATCTGTTCAATAGGGATCTTATAAGATACTGGCAATGTAATCATTAGTGTATCAAGAGCAGGTACATCAAAACCTTCACTAATCAGCTGATAAGTTGAAACTATGACAGAAGTACCGGAAAAACCTGGGTCAGAAATCTGTAAAAGTAAGCGTTGAGTATTCTTATCTGATATATTCCCTGGTCGTAGAAGAAGGACTATATCAGCTTTATCTTCGAGTTTACTATACAGATAATGGCAGTGTTCGACTGATTTTGATAAAACAAGAGATTTTCTATTTTGCTTTATACAATCGAGAATATCACTGATAATCAACAAATTTCGCTCCTCATCCTTTATCAGCAAACTGATAACGCTAGCATAATTTCGATTATCATTTGTGGATACAACTGATGTAAATCTAGGGTACACAAGGTGATCAAAAGATTGATTGTGAGCAAATTCTTTTGCGCTGTATGAATACCGCACAGGACCAAGCTGCATCAGAACCGATTTTTCTCGACCATCAGAGCGCCTGACTGTAGCACTAAGGCCATAAATTCTTTTTGCGGTTATCTCTGCAACAGCCTGATAAAAGGTGGTAGCTCCAACGTTGTGACATTCATCAGCAATAACAAGTCCGTAGCTGTCAACCAAATCGCAATAGCAACCATCTTTACCAAGAGAAGAATACAGGGCGACATCAACTATTCCTGTAGTCCTCTTTGAATTGGATGAATATTGGCCTACATGAGAGCTGAGTCTTTTAACTCTTCCAGATGCTGTTTTATACTCAGGATACGGTTCATCAAATATAAGATTGTCTGTTAACATCTTTTGCCACTGGTTCACAAGACTTTTTTGGGGAACCAGAATAAGAGTGTTAACCTTAAGCTTAGATATTAGATATAAAGTGCAGACAGATTTACCAAAACCTGTTGCAGCATTCAATATCCCGTTGTCATGTTCAAGAAGCTTTTCACAGGCAAACTTCTGTTCGTCTTTTAACACGATGGAATCAGACAGTTTCACACTGATTTCTCTACCGCTGTTACGTCTGTCGTCTATGGAAAGTTCAATATTATTTTTTCTACACAGTTCGGAAATGTTATCTAAAAGAGCTCTAGGAATTTTGACGCAGTTCCTGTAT
>JBJFET010000082.1:0-2309 GCA_051891035.1 Succinivibrio sp.
CTTATTGATTAGTTTTCTTTAGTAGATCAGTGTTGCTTCGCTATTAAGATTAGGGCCACTGCCAGCCATTCTCTGTCAATAATGCTTTATTATGTGGTCGCAGAAATTTTTCTAATGCATAAAACAATGCAACCAAATTGACAAGGCGCCATATGTATCCACCTATTGGATGGATCTAACGGCGCCTTCTGATAAGAGACTGCTCATGCAGTCTCCTAATAGATGAATTGAGGATATTATCCTAAAAGAAGTGAGTTCATTGCTTTTACAAATGAGCTAGGATCTTTCAAAGCTCCCTGATCGGCCAATAATGCCTGCTCATAAATCAGTTCAGCCCAGGTTGAGAATCTGCTCTCATCAACCTCTGAGTAAGCCTTCTGAACCAGTTTGTGCTCAGGATTGATTTCCAGAGTGAATTTCTCATCAGGAAGAGTCTGTCCACTAGCCTCTAGCAGTCGTCTCATCTGCATAGTCATCATTCTGTTTGTTTCAGAAATTACACATGAAGGTGAATCAATGAGTCTTGTTGAAACAACAACATCCTTAACCTTATCACCAAGGGCTTTCTTGAATCTTTCAATAAGATCCTTGTTCTCTGAAGCAGCTGTTTCCTGTTTCTTCTTTTCCTCTTCATCAGAGAGAGAACCAAGCTTGAGATCATGAGAGTTTGCACTTACAAATTCCTTGCCTGCAAACTCATTGATGTTGCCCATGAGCCACTCATCAACCCTATCCCACATCAGGAGAACTTCAATCCCCTTGTTCTTGAGATTCTCAAGATATGGAGAATTTGCTGCTGCCTCATAACTCTCGGCTGTAATGTAGTAGATCTTGTCCTGACCTTCCTTCATTCTTGAGATATAATCATCAAAACTTACATTCTGCACTGATGAGTTATTGCTTGTTGAAGCAAATCTTAAAAGCTTTAAGATAGCATCCTTGTTGTCATAATCCTCTACAGGACCTTCCTTGAGAACATTGCCAAACTGCTTGTAAAAATCAGCGTACTTATCCTGATCTTTTGAAAGCTTGTCAAGCATTGAGAGCACTCTCTTGGTTAGAGCTTTTTTCAGTTTGCGGGTAACAGCTGTTTCCTGCAGAAGTTCTCTTGATACATTTAAAGGCAGTGCATTTGTATCTACAAGACCACGGATAAAACGCAGGTAATTTGGCAGGAAAGCCTCTGCCTTATCCATGATGAATACTCTCTGGACATAAAGTTTCAGACCATGCTCATTCTGACGGTTGTACAGATCCCATGGAGCCTGTTTTGGAACAAACAGCAAGGAGGTATATTCAAGATCACCTTCAACCTTGTTGTGAGCGTATGAAATAGGATCCTGATAGTCGTGGCTTAAGTGCTTGTAGAACTCGTTATACTCCTCTTCCTTGATATCCTTTGCAGAACGAGTCCATAAAGCCTTGGCATTGTTGACCTGAGTATACTCAAATTTCTTCTCAGGCTCTTTCTTCTCATCATCCCCCTCTTTAGGAGCTTCGTATTTCTCTTCGTAGAGCTCAACTGGAGTAGAAATGTGATCTGAGTACTTGGTGATGCAGTCACGAAGCTTCCAGGTATCGGTAAACTCAAGCTCATCGTCCTTTAAATGAAGAATAATCTGAGTACCTCTGAAAGGAACACTGATATTCTCTGAAGTAAATGTACCGTTACCTTCTGATTCCCAGCGAACGCCCTCATTCTCTTTGGCATTTACTGAACGAGAGATGACGGTAACCTTGTTTGCAACAATGAATGAAGAATAGAAACCAACACCAAACTGACCAATCAGCTGAGAATCCTTTTTGGCATCTCCTGTCAGATTTTTCATGAATGCTTCGGTACCAGACTCTGCAATTGTACCTAAATGGCTGTTAGCCTCATCCAGAGTCATACCGATACCATTATCTGTAATGGTCAGAGTCTTGGCATCCTTGTCTGCTCTGATCTGGATCTTGAAATTAGGATCATCTTTTACCAGATCCTGATTTGTAAGTGACATGAAGTGGAGTTTATCAATTGCATCAGATGCATTTGAAATAAGTTCTCTTAAAAAAACTTCCTTGTTTGAGTACAGGGAATTTGCAAGTAAATCAAGTAGTTTTGTTACCTGAGTCTGAAAACCATGAACTGTAGCAGTCATTTTCTGTTAATACTCCAAAATTAAATCAACTGTCTTATGACAAATAATCATCTGCACAAGTACATGGGGATCATGGATTTTATTTTCAAGACCTTATTTGAAAAATACCAATGAATCGTAACTGTTGCCTATTAAGTACCTATTTTTTTAGTTGCCAAAAATCTACAC
>JBJFET010000083.1:0-9815 GCA_051891035.1 Succinivibrio sp.
TATTCAAAAAAAGATATAAGTTCTGTAAAGGAAGTTACTGATATACTTGCCATTGAGGATGCCAAAAAGAAGGCCATAACATTGGCAAAAGGTTTTAATGTAAAACTGTCAAAACCTTGCAGAATAAGATATGAAAGTGACGCTGATCTCAGGCCACTTCGTGCAGTATCTCTCAGAAGCAGCAATGACAGTAGCAGTGATATCTCAATCTATACTCCAGAAAAAATTACCGTCTCATCAGAGGTTTATGTAGAATATTCAATTGATGATTAGATGTAGATTGAGAACAGTCTTTAGGATAATAAAAACAGAAGCGACGGTTTTATTGTGGGGTTTGAGAATATAAAAAATCAGGACGTAATCGATTTTTTAGGAAATAACGGTCTGTTTGCACATAAGGTTACAGGCTTTGCCTACAGAAAGTCGCAGGTTGAAATGGCTAAAAGGTGGCAGGAATGTCTGTTTCGAGAACAGGATAGACTCCTTGTCTGTGAAGCAGGAACAGGAACTGGAAAAACCTATGCCTACCTGCTGCCAACTCTATTATCAGGACGTACCACAGTAATATCAACCGCATCAAAGGCTCTACAGGATCAGCTTGTCAGAAAAGATCTGCCAAAGCTGTTCTCTGTGCTTGGTCTTGATCCTGATTTTATGGCGCTCAAGGGTTTTTCTAATTACCTTTGTCGCTATAAATTCAAAGATCTGGTGACAAAATTTCACAATGATCATGCACTTAATATTGATGAGAGTTCATTAAGTGATGTGGATAAGCTGAATTATCAAGAAAGCCACGAAATAATCAGTGCACAGGACATTGCAAAGATTGAGCTTCTGATTGAAAAAAGTCTGTACGAAATTGAAAAGGATGTGCCACAGCCCTGCTTTGCTGAAGTAAACTCTCTTTTTTCAAAACAGATTGTATCTAAAATCACCTGCCAGTCAGAAAACTGCTTAAGAGGCAGGTGTCCTTACTTTGATGAGTGTTTTCCTCTTTTGGCAAGACAGAAATCAATAAGATCAAAAGTTGTAGTTATCAATCATTCACTGTTCTTTGCTGCAATGCAGATTGAGGATTTGTACAACATAGATCTTTCAATTCTGCTTCCTCACTATAGCACTATAATTTTTGATGAGGCACATGAACTTCCCTCTATTGGAAGAGAGCATCTTTCTGAATCTGTAGGTTCATACGATCTAAAAAAGTTTGAAGAAGACATAAAGTATCTTAAAAAGCTCAAGACCATTCCCTACATGCGAAAGATTGAAGAAAACTATGCGCATCTCAAATCCGCCTACAGCAATCTTGGAGCATATCTGAGCAAGGCTGGAGGACACTCTGAGAACAAACGCAATATTCTCTACTTCATCTACGATGATTATAACGAGGAAATAAACGATCCATTCTTTGTCTACAAAAAAAAGAACCAGAAATTCAGAATGCTGGTTGGAGCTCTATACAAAGCGCTGGTAGATACGAAAAATCTGTATGAAACCTGTGAGGAGTTCGACTCTGAAACATTTTCAAGGTACGTAAGCTATGTTCAAGGCAAGATAGCGACATTAGTTGATCTGATGAATATAGATTCACCTGAAAACAGGCAGGACAAAAGTTATGGAAAATATGTAGGTACAGCAGAGACTGGCAAAAAATCTTTTGCACTTATACTTTCACCACTGGAGATCTCAGACAGCTTCGGGAAGTATCTGTCTGACTGTGCAAATCTTAACATATCTGTGCTTCTTACCTCTGCAACGTTATCTGTTGCAGGAAGTTTTAACAAGATACTAACTGATCTTGGGGCGCCAGAGCACACAAAGACCATGACAGTCGAGAGTGTATTTGATTATTACAAGCAGAGTGCCGTTTATATGTCAGGAAGTTTTCCTGACCCTGCCGATCCTTACAGAATCGACACAATATTAAAGAGCCTGATCCCACTGATTGACAGTGTTAAAGGCGGAATATTTGTTCTGACAACATCGCACATGGCTCTAAAGAGCGCAAATGCATTCTTTATTTCAAATTACCGGGGAAAAAGGAAGATCTTCTGTCAGAATGAAACTCTATCAAACTCAATCATGCTCGAGAAGTTCAAGGATGACGGCAATGCTGTTTTAATCGGAACCGCATCATTTTGGGCAGGTGTTGACGTGCCTGGCAAAGCTCTGTCTCTTGTGATAATAGACAAGCTACCGTTTACCACTCCTTCTGATCCGATATTCAAAGCACGATGCAACTACTATGATGCACATCATAAAGGCAGAAGCTTTATTGACATTGCAGTACCTGAGGCTGTAATTGATTTAAGACAGGGCGTAGGTCGACTGATAAGGCATGAGAATGACAAAGGACGCATGGTTATCTGTGATCCGAGAATTATAAACAAGTCATTTGGAAAAATCTTTATAAAATCGCTTCCTCAGATGAGACAGTTCTCATCTTTAGACGAGTTTGTAGACTTTGACTGAACATTTCTGTACTTGTCTATATCTACAGTTAATCATTTGAGGCTCTTCTAGAGATCAAATCAGGATATCCCGTCGGTAACAACATTCTTAACAGATCATCTTAGTAATCTGCGCTGAATATGCAGAAAAATTTTAATGAAGAATTTGTTTGGGTTTAAAAAAAAACCTGAAGAGTTTAGAATAATCCCGATTTTGGAATTTTGTGAGTAATTATGAAGCTACTTTCGATTGAAACCTCTACAGAAAACTGTTCTGTAGCACTTTCTGATGGTGATAGGGTCTTTTTTTTATCAGAGATTGCTCCTCAGAGACATGCAGAAATTGTCCTTCCCATGATAGACCGTCTTTTCAATAAGATGGGAATTGACAAGAATTCACTTGATGGCATTGTGCTTGGGGTTGGACCTGGTTCATTTACAGGTGTAAGAATAGCTGCCTCAACAGCTCAGGGGCTCTCGCTTGGATTAAACCTGAAGGTTGCAATGGTTACATCACTGGAGGCTTTGTGCAACGAAGCTCTTGAGAACTTCGGCAAGGCTACAGATTATGTCATTTCCTCAATTGATGCGAGAATGGGGGAGGTCTATATTGCAGTCTATGATTGCCGGACAGGTGTACCAGTACTTCTTGATGAGGAGAGAGTTTTAAAGCCTGAAGATGCACTAAAGCACATCAGCAGATTTGTAGACACACAAAATGTAATAGCCTGCGGTTCAGGAATTGAACCTCTTGTAAAAGCAGGACTGAACTCTTCATATGGGCATTATGCAGATTTTCCAAAAGCTCAATACATTATAAGAAAGGGGCAGAAGCTCTTTGAGATGGGAAAAGCAGTTGATCCTGAGTTTGCACTTCCTCTTTATGTTAGAAATGAGGTTACCTGGAAAAAAGTAAACGAGCAGTAATAATATGAGTTGGGTGGCAAATTTTTGCCGTTTTTTACTGCTTTTTATGGCTTACTGGTAATTTGTATATTAAAATTTAATACAGTGGTAGATTTTCTGTCTGCTTAGTTTTTTTGGAGATCCTATGTCTGTAAACAGTGTAAATAGCTCTCAGTCTGCTTTTCAGATTATTCAGAGCAATACCAATCGTCAGAGAATTGACGAGCAGAATAGACAAAGTTCGCAGGAGAACAGTAGCACACAGGCAGTATCACTGACATCAAATCATAAAGAAGAAAGATTTCCTTCATACAGGGTAGAAGCTGCAAGTGAGGCAGACAATACCTATTCAAATATTAGGCAGGAGTTTTTTTCAAGAAAAGGAAAAAGCTCTTCAATCCTGGCCTATACAGATGTAAGAGATCAGGAGAACAGGGAACAGATTTCAAACAGAATGGGAATTTCTGTTTACGCCTAAGAGTGTACATCTGAGCACACTAATTCTATTGCATAAATATCGAATCTATTACAGATAGATAGCAACAAATTGCATCAATTCATTCCATTTAGAAAGTCTCATCAGTATTTTCCCATGCACCCCTGATAATCAGGAGTGCAACTGGGGAGATGAGACTTTCTGTTAGCCGCCTAGCAGGCTCATTGCAATAGAAGGTCTCTGATTTGCCTGAGTCAGCACTGTGGTTGCAGCCTGCTGAATGATATTCTGAGCAGACAGATTAGAAGCTTCCTCAGCGTAATCAACATCGCGGATACGTGATCTTGCGTCAGATACGTTCTCTGCAACGTTTTCCTGATTGCGGATTGTAGATTCCATACGGTTCTGTAAAGCGCCAAGTTCTGCACGTTTGGAGTCTACCACGTTAATCATCTTATCGATAGATTCGATTGTGTGCTGAGCTGCTGAAGCTGAATGTACTGAGAACTCGTAGAATCCTGCATCATTCTTGTAAATACCGGTAGAAGTGGTATCCATATTTGAACCAGCTTGAATAGCACCACCGGCAACACCAGCGCAGATACCTGACATTGTGAAACCATTAGATAATGATAAACCTAAGGTATCAAAAGCATAGGCACCGATCTGGAAAGTAATCTTTCCTTTTGAATCCAGAACGCCACCTTTATCAACACCACCAACACCGGCGATACACTGTTTACCAGCATAAGTGGTTTTGCAGGCAATACGGGTGATTTCTGCTGACAGCTGAGCAACTTCTTCCTGAATTGCCTGTCTGTCCTGAGTGGTATTAGTACCGTTTGCAGCCTGAATAGCCAGAGTACGGATGCGCTGTAACATAGAGGTGGTTTCATCAAGAGCACCTTCCATTGTCTGACACAGTGCAATACCATCGTTGGCATTTCTGTTACCCTGCTGCAGACCATTGATCTGTGAGCTTAAGCGATCTGAAATCTGGAGACCTGCTGCGTCATCTTTAGCAGAATTGATTCTGTAACCTGAAGACAAACGCTGATAGGTAGTATCCAGAGATTTAGTTGCTGTGTTTAATCTTCTCTGAGCATTCAGTGAAGAAGCATTTGTTTGAACATATAGAGCCATTTTATTTTTCTCCCCAAAAAATCCAATATTACTTGGTGTTTTTTTCTCTTTAAGAAGCTCTAGAGTTGTTCTTTTTCTCTCCAAAAGATACAACTGTCTTAAAGATAATTTGCTATATGCTAATTGTGTGCCAAATTTTATAAAATATTATTACAGGCTTACTAACTATATGATTTTACAGATAAATAAATATTCATATTATTATATAAAAACTGCTGATTTAAAAAATTTTTCTTAGGTGGCAAAAAATTGCCACCTATGTAAAAAGGCTTTTTTCTGCCTATTTTTTGATGATCAGAAGCAAGAGGAGACATTTATAAAATTAAGAAGAGTTTATCAAAAGGCGCCGTACCACCTTGTCTTTAGGGCAGTGGATAAGGCGCAAGATTAGTCAGGGTTATTTTGCTGTTCTATGTACTGTCTGATAATGCAAATAGGCGCACCTGCACAGAAAGATGCAAAATAGGACAGACGCCAAAGAGCATTCCCCATGAGAGCTTTGGTAATAGTCGGGCATTGCCATGAATGAATATGCTTTGAAGATACTCCTTTAAGTCAGAAGAGCAGCTCTTGCTATTGCAAGTTTAGGCGGGAATAAAAGCAGCAGATGAACAAGCTGATAGTATGATAAGACAAAAGTTTTTATCGAGATAGCAAAGGATTAAATGAAAGTAGCAGAAAACCAGTTCAGATTTGCATACAAGTTTGAGCTTAAGGTAAAACCTGGTCAGGCTCATCTTTTGGGTCTGTTCTGCAGACATGCTAGATTCTGCTATAAGAAGATGTTATCCATGCTCATGGACAACGAGTATGAAGCATATAAGAATTAAGGTACAAGGCAAAAGAGAAAAAGAAATCCTTACCTACCTAAAAGAGCATAGGCCTGAACTAAGGAAATCTGACTTATCAGGATATAGGCTCAAGCAGCTCAAAGAACAGCCCCCCTTTTTAAAACAGTGCCATTCTCAGGTGTTTCAGCAGAAGGTACAAGACTTGTACAGTGCATATAAAAACTTCTTTGAGAGCCAGCAAATGGTTAGCCCAAGTACAAAAAGAAAGGGCTGAGAGATTATAGGACAGATAAAAAATTTTACGGTAAGTTTGAGACAAGGCAAATGCTACATATCCATTCAGACAGAGTATCCATTAGAAATAGCAATTGCACTAGCTGATCTTAGCACATCAGGCATAGATCTGGGATTAGTAAGACTTGTCACACTCTCAGACAGAGAATTCTATGGACCACAAAAAGATTTAGTAAAACCTATAGCAGCAGCTGATCTTCGTCATAACTAATTACACAGTAGCCACATGAAAAGCAATGTTAAATAGACAATGAACTGATAGAGGATTAGTGTTTAAAAAGAAGGTGGAGCCTGATAGAACAGAAGAAATGCAACCTACATCAAACTGCTTTAGATCAGTTTGTTAAGATTTGCCTGATGAAAGCAAAAGCAGAAATGAACCCAAACAACGAAAAGTGCATAATCTCCATTAGCAGAAGATAATGACGCGATATAAGACGACTTCTCCAAAAAGGGCCGGAGTTACCCGGCCAATGAGCTTTTTAAGCTCAGGAGAGAAACCTTTTATAATATGTTTGTAAACTAACCTCCATTTAACAGAGACATTGCAATTGATGGTCTCTGGTTTGCCTGAGTCAGAATAGAGGTTGCTGCCTGCTGAATAATGTTCTGTGCTGACAGATTTGATGCTTCCTCGGCATAATCTACATCACGGATACGTGATCTTGCGTCAGATACGTTTTCAGCGACGTTTTCCTGATTTCTGATTGTTGATTCCATACGGTTCTGAATAGCACCGAGCTCTGCACGCTTTGAATCAACGACATTTATCAGTTCGTCAATGGCAAGAATAGTGTATTGAGCATTGCACTGTGTATAGCAGTTGAATTCATAGAATCCTTCTTCATTGATGTACATACCCTCAGTATGCTCAGCATATTTATCGTTATCGGTAATTGCAGTTGTGTGTTTTTCTGCATAGATACCTGACAGAGTAAAACCGTTTGACATACTTACACCTAAAGTATCGAAGGCATAAGCACCAACCTGGAATGTAATCTTTCCTTTTGAGTCAAGTACACCACCATGATCTGATCCGTTTACACCAGCAAGACACTGACGACCTGCGAAGGTTGTCTTACATGCAATACGGGTGATCTCTGCTGACAGCTGAGCGATTTCCTGTTGAATTGCGATACGGTCAACAGTTGTATTAGTACCGTTTGCAGCCTGAATTGCAAGGGTACGGATACGCTGTAACATTGAGGTGGTTTCGTCAAGAGCTCCTTCCATAGTCTGGCACAGAGCAATGCCGTCGTTAGCATTTCTGTTACCCTGCTGCAGACCATTGATCTGGTTGGTCAGACGGTTAGAGATCTGAAGTCCGGCAGCATCATCCTTAGCAGAATTGATACGTAAACCAGATGATAATCTCTGATAGGTTGTGTCGAGCGATTTTGTCGCTGTGTTTAATCTTCTCTGAGAATTCAGAGAAGATACATTTGTTTGAACATAAAGTGCCATTTTTTTTCTCTCCTAATTTTGACAATTACAAAATTGTCATTGTTTGCTTTTTTATATGAAATATACGTGCCAAAATTTTATAAATAACACAAAATATTTTTTTATTTATTTGAAATTAAAAGGATAAATTCAATAGAAAAATTTTGAAGAAAAAAATTAAGCTAAAGAGTGGCAAGTTTTTGCCGATATGGTCAATCTTCAGAGATGATGAGATTCAAATGTCACAAATAAAAAAAACTGCCAAAAATCAATGAGTAATATCGGCAGTTTTATATAGCATCAAAAAAGAGGTGCATCTCACCTGGCAAAGAATTGCGTCTAAAAGTTAACAGTCTGGTTTGATGTCAGATTTCTTTTCCTTTTTTCTTTTTTTCGTTAAGAATTGCTGTTTCTTTGGGATCTTAAAGGACAACTCGGCTCTAAGATGACCGACTCTGTTTCCTTCAAGGTAGAAATAATCACCATCGAATGAATCAAATATGATGGTCTCATCTTTAAATGAGGTATCAAAGCTGTAGCAGTTTTCAACATCAAGAACAAGTGTATCCACAAGATCGCTGTACCAACCTTCAGGTACCGAAACAATCAGTTTCTTCTTCGTATTGCTGTTAGGAAAACCGATGCTTACTGTCTTTATCTTCTTACTGACATAGTTTAGTTTCAATTTCAGAGGAATATTCAGCTCAGTATTCATTTTAAGCATCAGAGCAAGACGCTTAGAATTAAAGTGATACACATCCACAGGTATCTTAAAATGTGATTTACTCAAAGTTCTGTTAAGTGCAGCAGTATACTTTTGAAAAACAGCATCATCACCGTATTTGTCAGGCCAAGCCTTCATCCTTTTCTTCAGAACCATAAAACCAGTGAGATAGTAAAAGAATGCCGAATCGTTAAGAGTCATGTCATCAAATTGACAGTCCTTAGAACACTGATCTTCATATAAGGCACCTTTTCTGAGAAGAGCATCTGCAAGAGTGGTCTTCATATCACCTAAAATAAACTCAACCCTGTTTTCATCGATAACTTCAGCGAACAGCTTTACAGCAACAACTGAAGATACCGGATCATTTTTCTGTGCATAATAAATATCATGAAGCTTCAGTTTTGCCTCATGATTTCCAAGCAAGGCAGCTTTAGTGAAGTACTCCTTTGACAGAGCAATATTAGTTTTTCCTGAAACTCTTCCATAATAGCTGATATATCCAAGACTATTCAGGTATAGAGCAGCCTTATATACAGGAGTATCTAAACTGCAGTTATCAACAAGGATCTGCAGGTATTTTTCTGACATAGAAAAATCACAGCTGTGCAGACTGTCTCCTCCATAATAGGCATAAGCCAGATACTCTGTCACTTCTAAGTACATTCTAGATTCAGGAGTATGACTGATATAATCAACGCCTCTGACAAACAGTTCCTGCTCCTCGTCACTCAGGCTGCCAACAGCATTCTCTTCTAGCACTCTGTCAATAAAGAATTCCAGCTGCCAGAGCGATTTTAAGTAATCCTCAAGAGTATGCTTTTCACTGACATATGCCTTTTCAAAGAATGATCGGATTTCATAGTACTGTTCCTGATAAGATCCTTTTATCGCAGTATAAGCTAGTGAAGAAAGACTTGCCTTTACAATGTCAGTGCCTGTTGGAACAAATCTTGGGAACTCCTCTTTGTCTATCTTTATAATTCCACTGTAAAGGAAGGCGCTCATGGCTATAGAGTATCCAAAAATGACCTCATCACTGCATGATCTGAGTTTTGACAAAACATTTAAAAAAGTCTTTTCTGAGAAACTTACTGGAACTATTGGAAATTTGTACATGCAAAGCTCCTCACTAGTCTGCTCAGGATTACAGAATTTGAGAAGATGCTCCAGATCTGATAACTCAATAATGGACATCAGATCATCATCTGAAGCTATTTCACATGGAATGAAAGCATCAAGAGCAATGTAGAATGTTTCGTATTTGCCAGAATCAGGATCAAAAGATCTGGCTTCAACTGAATCACCATCTATTTCAAGTGAGTCTGCAACATATATGGAGCCTTCTAAATTGAAGAAAACTCTGAATCTGCTGTTATTAATCACTCTTTTCATAATCTATCCTTATATAAAACTCAACGAGGCTTTATTACTGATGTTTCTGAATGTTACCGTTTATAAACTTTGAATTTTGTTATGTCAGCACCTGTAATTCTCATGGCCTATGGCAATAAAAAATTTCAAAAAAATATTGATCTGTATAAATCTTTCGGTATAATGGCTCGCTGTGGAGTGCGGGAATAGCTCAGTTGGTAGAGCATAACCTTGCCATGGTTAGGGTCGCGAGT
>JBJFET010000084.1:0-9688 GCA_051891035.1 Succinivibrio sp.
CCACTTCTGAACGCATTGTTCTCTCATGAGAGCAAGGTAAAGAGTCATCCTCTGTATCATGGAGATAAAATCTATTCAGCAAGCACTCCTATGGTTGATTTGGCCAAGCAGTTTGATTTTGATCTGACAAGTTTTGAGAAGACTCTGACTCTTGGTGATTTAATGAGCTATCACATCGGCGGCTATCCAAAGGCAGGTGACATGGTAAATCTCATCAAAGTTACTCTAGTGGTGGTTGATCTTGAGGGAGATAAAATCAGACGAGCCGGTCTGTATCTTGCATCAGAGAGAGCTGCCGAGTTTGAAAGACTTCGTCTTGCCAAACTTTCAGTGCAGAAAAAAGAGCAGGAAGAACTCAAGCGCCGTAGAAAGCTTGCTCAAAAGCAGCTGTTTGATTCAATCAATGATGATTCAGAATACAGTTAGCTTATTAACCTAAGAGATACAGTCTCAGTCAAACAGAAAGGACAGGTAGCGCTCCTTACATAAAGACAGAGCACAGACACTTTTCCTGAAAGTATAAATAAAAAAAATGAATAGGCAGAATAGCAATAAATCAGCAGAACAGACTAACAGCAGTTTACTGAAGAATTTTATAAGCAATGTTAAATCTCAGTACGACGGTGTCTCCTACAGACACCGTCTGCTGTTATCAAGAGAGCTTAAAAGACTAGAGTCTCTATCCGATGAGGAGAAGATAGTTGATCTTGAGCTTAAGATAAGTCAGATGCTTGATACCTATAAGGAGAGTCTTAAAAACAGAATAGACAGTCTTCCTTCTGTAAGCTATGACAGTAATCTGCCTGTTGCTGCAAGACATGATGAGATTGTAAAGTCCATACAGGAAAATCAGGTTGTCATTATTGCAGGTGAAACCGGCTCAGGCAAAACAACACAGATCCCAAAGATGTGCCTTGAGGCAGGACTTGGTATCAAAGGCCTCATCGGTCACACTCAGCCTAGACGAATCGCAGCAAGAGCTGTTGCCTCGAGAATTGCCTCAGAGCTTAACGAATCATTAGGTCAGAGCGTTGGTTATAAGGTTCGATTTACCGATGTGACAGGAGAGAACTGCTACATAAAACTTATGACTGACGGTATTCTGCTTGCAGAGACCGCCAATGACAGGCTTCTTCTGAATTATGACTGCATCATTATTGACGAGGCTCATGAGAGATCACTTAATATTGATTTTCTTCTGGGGTATTTAAAGCAGCTTCTTGCAAAGCGAAGCGATTTAAAACTCATCATTACCTCAGCAACCATCAATACACAGAGATTCTCAGAACATTTTGGAAATGCTCCTGTTATTGAGGTATCCGGTAGAACATATCCAGTTGAGGTCAAATACATGCCACTTGGTGTGGAGGAATCTCTGGATGATGAGGAGACTGAAGAGACAGAGCTTGATCTTAGAAATGGAATTCTACGGGCAGTAAAGTACCTCTTTAAAGAACACGGTAGAGCAGATACTCTTGTGTTTCTGCCAGGTGAACGAGAGATCATGGATATTGCTGCCTTTCTTAAAAAGGCACATCTTCCAAATACAGAGATCCTTCCTCTGTATGCAAGACTTGCCACCTCTGAGCAGAACAGGATCTTTGAGGCTCATTCTACAGTAAGAATCGTTCTGTGTACCAATGTGGCAGAAACATCGCTGACAGTTCCTGGAATAAGATATGTTATTGATCCTGGCTCTGCCAGAATAAGCCGATATTCACCAAAGACAAAGGTCCAGAGACTGCCGGTTGAGAAGATCTCAAAGGCAAGTGCCAATCAGAGAAAGGGACGCTGCGGTCGTGTCAGTGACGGTGTCTGCGTAAGACTGTATTCAGAGGATGATTTTAACTCCCGTCCGGATTTTACTGATCCTGAGATTCAGAGAACAAATCTTGCTGCAGTTATTCTGCAGATGGTCTCACTTCGCCTTGGCAGCATTGCAGTATTTCCATTTATTGATCCTCCTCAGCCAAGACAGATCACTGATGGTATCAGACTTTTAGAGGAGTTAGGCGCAATCAGAGAGTCAAGAGGGCTTTCAACCGAAGAGATAAGACTTACCAGAATCGGAGAGGCACTATCTAAGATCCCTGCCGATCCAAGACTTTCAAGAATGCTCATTGAAGCTGACAAAGAAGGCTGTCTATGTGAGGTGTTGATTATAGTATCTGCACTTGCGGTGATGGATCCTCGAGAAAGACCTCTTGACAGACAGGAGCAGAGCCGTCAGGCTCATCATCGTTTTGATGATGATAAATCAGACTTTTTAAGCTATCTTAATCTCTATCATTACATCTGTGACAATCAGAAGCAGATGAGCTCCTCTGCACTGAAAAAGAAGCTCAAGGCAGAGTACATTTCATATTTGAGGGTAAGAGAATGGTTTGATCTGCTCCGCCAGTTAAGGGCAACCTGTCAGATACTGAAATACCGATTCAATGAAAAAGCATCTGATTATGACTCAATCCACAGAGCCATTGTGTCAGGTCTTCTTTCTCAGATTGGTCACTATGATGATAATGACAAGTCTCTGTATCTTGGTGCACGAGGTGTTAAATTCACCATACACCCCTCATCAGTTCTATGCAAGAAGAAGCCAAAATGGATCTGCTCTCAGGAGCTTAATGAGACAAGCAGACTCTTTGCAAAGACTGTGGCTACCATTGACCCTCTATGGATTGAAAATCTAGCACCTCATCTTATAAAAAGGCATTATGGCGAGCCTTACTGGTCAAAAAAGCAAGGAGCGGTTCTCTCTTCAATGACCATCACCCTATATGGACTGCCGGTAGTGCAGGATAGGCGAGTTCAGTACTCCCACATTGATGAGAAGCTGTGCAGACAGCTGTTTATCCGCGATGGCTTAGTTGCTGGAGATGTGGAGTTAAAACACCAGTTCTTCAGGAGAAATCTTGAGCTTATTGACGAGGTTGTTCATGTTGAGGACAAGCTTCGCCGTCGAGATCTTCTCTCTGATAGCACGGTCCTTGAAGAATTCTATGACAGGAGACTGCCTGAGAACATCGTATCGGTCCGTCATTTTGACAAATGGTGGAGGGAGAAGAGCAAGTCTGATCCTCATTATCTGGATTTTTCTCTGGAGCTTGTAACAAAGGACGGTTTTGACAGGGTAACGCAGAATGATTTCCCTGAGTACTGGGAACAGGATAAGTTCAGATTAAAACTCTCATACGTGTTTGATCCGACATCAAAGGATGATGGCGTTACTGTGCACATACCTCTTGCAGTGGTCAATAAGATAAATCCAAAGGAATTTGCCTATCAGATAAGAGGTCTGCGCCTTGAACTTTTAACCTCGCTTATTAAGTCTCTTCCAAAGAGGCTGAGAAAGAATCTGATCCCTGCCCCAGACTACGCCAGAGCTTTAATGGAGGCAATAGAAGACAGAAAGAGCGGTGATGATCTCTATGTAAAATGTGCAAAAGAGTTAACCAGAATGGGTGGTGAAATCATAACAGAGAGTGATTTTGACAGAACTCTTATCGATAAGCACCTGCTTATGAATTTTGCTTTTGAGGATGAGTCTGGAAAGACCGTTAAAAAAGGCAGAAATTTTGAGGCATTAAGCGCATCTGTACAAGGAGAGATCAGAGAAGTTCTTCACAAGAGCGTAAAGAGCCCTGATCATGAGGTAAAAAGCTCATCTTGGGTATTTGGAACCATTCCAAAAGAGAAGGTAAGCAGGCAGGGGTCAATAGAGATCACTGCATATCCTGCACTTACTGACAGAGGAGATGGAGTAACTCTTGAACTGTATGACAGCAAATACAAGCAGCAAAAGGCAATGTGGCTTGGACAGAGAAAGCTTCTGTCACTGTGCATTAAAGATCCGACCTCATATCTTGAGAAGCATCTGCCGAATAAATCAAAGCTTGCTATGTACTATCAGCCTTTAGGTTCTGTAAAGGAGCTGATAAATGATCTGATGTTAGGCACAATCTCTCAAATCATGAAGGAGAATAATGCTCCCTGCTATGATGAGGAGAGTTTTAATAAGCTGTATGAAAAAGTTCGCTCTACTCTTAATGAAAAAGCTCTGTCATTGTGTACTCATATTGACAGGATCCTCATGAAGACTCATGAGATCAGGAGACTTGTCAAAGGAAAGATAAATCTTGCGGTGGCATACAGCTACAAGGATATTGCAGCTCATCTTGATTCTCTTGTCTACAAGGGGTTCATAAGCAGTACCACAGTTGAGCATTTATCTCAGATCCCAAGATATCTTGATGCGATTATCTCTAGAATTGATAAGCTTTCAAGAGACGTCAACCGTGATCTTCTGTACACCAGAAAAATCGAGCAAGTACAGGAGCTTTACAAGAATACTGTTTCAAGATACAAGTATCAGGCAGTTCCTGATGATCTTATTGAGGTTAAATGGCTTATTGAGGAGCTTAGGGTATCCTACTTTGCTCAACAGCTAGGTGTAAAGATATCCGTATCTGACAAGAGAATAGCAAATGAGCTTAAGAGGATCCTTGAGGATTATCCTGAGCACGGATAGAAAATAGTGATCCTGGTATTTACTCTCGCTTTGCGGGAGTAAATACCCACTGACAGAGTGTTATAATCAGACAGTGAGATCGGCAAGCCACTTTTTCCTGCGGTATCCGTAAAGGAGCATAAAAAGAGCTGCAATTTCTCCTGAATAGAGCATAGGAAAAATCTGATAGAAGCTACCTCCAAGAAGTAAAGCTCCACACATAAGAGGCAGTGAGATGATCCAGTAGGATATGAGGGAACAGACAAGAGTGAAGGTATTCTGGCCCCCGGCTCTTAAGATCCCGTTTATCAGCATGAGATTGAAAATACACAGAGTGCAGATTGCAGCTTCAAAGGTAATTGCAAAGGATGCAATCTCAAACTGATTTTCCTGAAAGTTCAAAAGTCTGATAATAGGTCCCTGCAGAAGATAGATTGCAATACCTGTAAGCGCACCGATAAAGGATGAGTATTTAAGAAAGGCTTTTGCCGTGTACTGAGCGCTGTCAAATGCTCTTTTTCCCAAAAATCCTCCAATTGATACTGAAGCTGCTACGGACAGACCGAAGAACAGGGCGTATAAAAGGGAAAAGAACGGATCAAGAAGACAGAAAGCTGCAAGCTCGATTGTTCCTGTTTTTCCAATAATGATCTGAGTAATCATCTGTGCTGTGGCAAAGGCAACACAGCTTAAAGAGCATGATAGGCACAGTCTTAAAAGTCTTACTCTGACACTATCTGTCAGCAGTGAGCTTTTTACGTTAAACAGCCAGTGCCTTTTTAAATAAAAGAACAGGCAGAGCAGGACAATCTGAAATATTCTTGCATAGGATGTGGCAAGAGCGGCTCCTTTTACACCAAGAGCCTCAAAGCCGAAATTACCGCCGATAAGACAGTAGTTTAAAAATATGTTTGTAAGGATGGTGACAGATCCTATGACAAGAGGAGTCACGCCATCACCTGATGATCTCATTGCACTTTCGCAGAGAACCACAAAAAATGTCAGTAAAAGCGCAAATGAGCAGTAGACAAGATAGATACTGCCTGCCTCGATAATATCCTGAGAATCAGTCTGAACTGACAGAAAAATCTTTGGAAAGACTGTCAGCGCAAGTACTGGTACTAGCAGCACCAATAAGCCTGTTTTCAGTGATTTTACGAATACGGACTTTGCTCCTTGCTGGTCATTTTTTCCGTAAAACTGAGCAATCAGGATACCGCAGGCCTGAGCAATACCAGCCATTATCATGATCACGAGCATATGCCATTTTGATGCAAGACCTACAGCCGCAGTGCAGTCTAGACCAAAAGAGCTCACCATCACCACATCTGTTAAAGATAGCAGAGCCACAAGCGCACTCTGCAGGGCAACAGGAAGGCCCACCATCAGAATATTCTTTATGATGGTTCTGTTCATCTGGGTATTATCTGCTTTTATTATCATAGTTTTAGTCTGAATACATTTAATCTTGATTTATTATAATAAATCGTAACGTTACTATAAAGATAAAATAGCTCTTTAATTTACTCAGTAAGCAGTATTAACTGGAAGTTAACTTCATTAGACTCTTCGCTCTAATACAGTAAATTCTTCGCTCTAATACAGTGTTTTTTATTCAAATCACGGAATCTAATGATAAATTCTGCTATTGTAATTTCTGACAGAAAAAAGATTAGGTTTTTTGGTATGAGTGTTATTCTAATTATGTTGCTGTTCATTGCCATTGTCATGACAGCGCTGAATCCTAGATATTCAATGTTTGTTTTCCCCGACAGTGTCAGTGTAACTACATTTCAGGCATTTTTAGGCTGGTTTGGGTGGATAAATCTTTTTGTATCCCTGCCTTTTTTATGGGATGGAGATTTTGAAAACGGAATTTATCCGTTCTTTCTTGGAGCAGTGCCTCTGACTGTAGCCTTTTATCTCGTATTAAAGGAGAATGACAATCCTAGTGTTATCTATAACCCAGATGCAAGGATCTATCTGACAAAAGATAAGCAGCTGACCACTCCTGCAACCTTTGATTACGGCTTTATGCATGGTTATAAAAAGCGTATTTCCGCTCTTGGACCTAAGCTTTTTTTCAGAGAACTTTTTGCAAGAGAAAAGGCTTTTACCGAACTTGCAGACTCTTTTGTCTGCGAGGATTCAAAGACAGTTGAGAACAAGCTCAGAGCTCTGCCATGGGTAGTGGATGGGGCAGTGGATATCAGAGCACAGTATATCTTTACTCTCAGATATATGATGCGGAGTTCTCAGCTTCCAAAGATATCAAGAGATCTCTTTGGCTTTGTAGAAAACTCTGCAAAGATTGCGGCAAATCTTGGCATTGGAATTGATCAGATCCCATATCCGATTGCTAAATTTTTAGCCTTCTGCAATGCGCTTGAAGTTGTACGCAATGAAAAGGCTTCGCTTTACTATGTCATCGAGCAGGACGATTTTGTCTGTGAGGAAGACGAGAATGTGATAATGGTGTTTTCAGGAAATCTCATCACAGAAAAAATGCTGAAGTGGAGCTTTCTTGTAAAGATATTTAACAGATTCTCACTGAATCTTTCAAAAGATGCCTATACACTCATTATTACAGACAGACAGATTGTTCAGCTTACACAGGGACACTCCTTTAAGAGAAGCGGTTTTGATATGTCTCTGTCTCTTGAGGACCGATACCTCTGCCTTGACGGAAAGAATGTTATCCCTTTTGACAGAGAACAGGCTGATATGTATATGATGGCTTTGCGTATCGTCTCAGAAAATATGTCAAAACACTCTTAAGTCATCAGCGATGCTGCCGTTAGGTAGTAGAAAAGATTTTATAAGGTTCAGGCAGATGGAACAGGAACCAGCTTTAGAACACGATTTAAATACAAAAAACACAGTGCCTCAGAATACGGCAAATACCCAGAGTGATGACAGGCGTGCAAAGCTCACAAGGCGTATGCATGATATTGTATCATCCATCTTTTCAAGATGTGGTGTGCCAAAGGCCAACTTCAGGATTTCCGAGCTTTTAGAGTTTTCTGCATCTGTAACCTATGTAATGAACTGGAAGTTCAAATGCAGATGTTCAGATAAGTCTCTTAATTCTGTAAGTGACGAAACTCATGTCATGTCAATGAGTGCTCTTGATGAGTTTACCCTTGCAAATACCAAGGAGCTTGAAAAGGACAGTGCCAAAACAAAGGATTTTATCAAGCACCTGTCAGAGGCAAAATTTGATCTGCTAAACAGTCTGGCAGGCCAGATAGTCTGCTTTAACAGAATAAACGCCATCGGAAAGACCAGATGTAAAACTTGCCATGGAACAGGAGCTGTTCCTTGCGAGGAATGTGGTGGAAAAGGCAGAGTAGTCTGTCCTGCCTGCAGTGGTCTTGATGAATCATGTTCAGTATGTCATGGAGAGGGGCGAGTAAAGTGTTCACGCTGCTCAGGAACAGGAAAGGCAAAATGTCCTGAGTGTCAGGGAAAAGGTGAGCACACTGTTGATCGAGAGATTATTTATGATGCCTCCTGCACCAAAGATATATCGCTCTCTTTAAAGGTTCCAGGATCTGACAAGCCGGTTACAGTTTTTTCAAAAGAGGATGAGAAGGCAATTATCAGTGCCGCTGAGTTCTCTGATGCTTCGTCTGGCAGTGAAACTCCAAAGGGCTACTGTGTTACATTCAAGGGAACAGCACCCTGCTATGCCGTTCATGTAACTCTTGACGGTGTGCCAAAGCCATTTGATTTTATCATCTGTGGCAAATCAAACTTCTATTCAATATGTAAACCGCCGGTTCTTGACTATGTCTTTTCTGAAGAGTCCAATCTGCTTGCCGATACTCTGTATTCATCCTCTGATGATGTAAATGAAAAGATAAAATGTGTAAAGGTGCTCGCATCCAAGGCTATCCTGGCCAAGACCATTCGTACCATTGAGAATCATGAGCTTGAGATTGCCAAGGAGCAGGCTGTAAAACAGGGGGTTACCGTAGATTCTCTTATCAGCAGTTCTGGCAAAAAGGAGAGCTCAAAGCTCAGTTACATAAAAAGCAAGGTTAAGCAGGAGCTTTTAGACAAGGTTACCGATGTGCTCTCTGAAAATGCACATGGCTATATTTCTGAAGATTTTGCAAGAAATTTTGCCAAAAATCTCATAGCATTTATTCCAATGCTGATGTTGCTGAATCCTAATTCCAAAATGATCTGGGCTGGTATTACACTTGCCACCTGGATGCTGACTGTTCTTATAGCCTACTGCAGTCCGAATGTAATCGGCATTATCGTAGTAATGTCCTTCTCAGCTCTTATCTGTGCCTTTACCTCTGTCACACTGACAAAGAACTGGACATATTATTCTGCAGTAAGTCTGTTAAAGCTTACGCACCGTTTTAAAAAGGTTCCATCACTTACAGCTGAAGCTGTTCACTCTATAAGACTGATTGTAGGAGCCTTCTTTATTGCGCTTATCGTAATCGGTATAATGAGTACATCAGGTGGATAATTAAGAGATCATTATGCCTACAGACGCAAAATCTACAGTTCTTCAGATGCTCTCCCAGGTTGACATCAAGAGCGACTCGGTAGCATTTGGTGATCCCTTATACACCGATCTGGAAATGGTTTTTACTGCAAGCTGGTATTTTACGGTTGTAAGAAAGGATACCATTTTAAGATCATACACAGGAAGTGATCTGTTAGATGATGACGGGCTTAGAGATTTTGACAGAGCCAACACGGAAGATCTTGAGAAGGATATGAAAACCAGGAGAGTTTTTTCTCACTCTCTTGAATCTAAACACCCATCTGAGATTTTTGCTCTTGCAAACAAGGTAAACAGACTGTCAATCAGAAGAGCCAAGGCTCAATGCATGTGTCCGGACTGTAGAGGATCACAGAAGGTAGACTGTCCTAACTGTTCAGGTTACGGTGTCATTCTCTGTCCATCCTGTCAGGGGAAGGAGGGTGGCTGTTCCCGATGCAAAAAGACCGGTTTCATAGATTGTCCAACCTGCAGAAAAACCAAAAAGATCCCCTGCCAGAAATGCAGAGGAAACGGCAGAGTCGTTTTAGAGCGCCACATCTATCTTGAGGCTAGATGCAATCCATACATTAAGCTTGAATACGAAAAGGTAGATGACTGTTTTGCAATTCCGCCTCCAACTCTTATTGATATCTCATGTTACGAAAAGCTTC
>JBJFET010000085.1:0-9684 GCA_051891035.1 Succinivibrio sp.
AAGAACATCCGCATCTGATTTGGCCATCACGTTATAAAGATTTCTCTCTCTGAAGGTCTTGGCAAAGTGAGAAACGCTCAGCTCACGAAAATTAAGTTTAGAGAACAGCTCGCATCCAGCCCTGTACATTCGCGCTCTGCCCTTTGAGTCATAAGCCTCAGGCATCTTTCCTGCCTTAATCAGCTTTTCTAAAGGTGATCCCTCAAGCAGAATCAGCTGATAGAGATCGGCTCCGTCAATTGGCAGCTCTGAGGCGATTTTGATTGAATCAAGAACACTCTGTTCATCCTGACCTGGAAGACCAAAGATTAAATCGATGATGACAGCAGCCTCATCATATGAGGACAGATGCTCAAGAGATGTGATTAGTTCTTCTTTTGTACTGATACGACCAAGTCTCTGTCTTATCTGTGTATCAAAAGACTGCACTCCAAGAGAAAAACGGTTAGCACCAGCCTTAAGGCAGGCTTCTATTTTTTCATCAGTAAAGTAGCTTACTCGGCCTTCTACTGTGATCTCGCAGTCGTTTGCAAGAGGGAAACACTCTTTTACAGTTGAGATGATCCTGTACAGATCATCAGCCTCTAGGGCAGTAGGTGTACCACCACCTAGGTAGACTGCATGAATAGGTCCTGACTGCGCAGCTTTTGTCTTTTCCCACATTCTCATTTCTCTGATGAGATTGTTTGTGTATCTTTCTGACTCCTCTTTTTTGTAGGCGCTTATGTAGAACATGCAGAAGGCACATCTTGTCTGGCAGAAGGGAACATTGATGTAAATTGCACTTTTAGTCGTTCTCTTTACGTTTGAGAGTACATCTATAGCATATGGGACAAATGGAGGAGGTACAACCTTCATTGATGATGAAATGTGAGACTGAGTCTTCTGCAAAAAAGCATCCTCTAAAGGATTGTCAGAGATTACTGCTCTATAGTCTAACTCCTTGTCATCTGATGCCATCTTCTGCATCATCTTTTCCATGGGCATCATTTTCTTGACAGCCTCTGATGGCATCATGATCTTACCCATCTTTTTAAAGCCATCAATTAAAGCATTGAAATCAACCTCTCCATTCTCATCAGTGTGGCGCTTTACAATTTCATCAAAAGGAAGAGTAATAATCTTTTTTAAATCCATTATGCAGTGTATCCGTGTAGTCTGTGGTGTATGTAAATTTGTTATCTTAATCTAACTTTAATTAGCGTTTGCTAACTATACATAAACAGTTAGCTTATTGCAACTATAATTATAAAATTCCTTATTTTTTCAGTAGTTATAATTATTTAGGATAAAAATATTGAAAGTAGGATTTAATTGTTCAAAAGTTGCATCGATCTGATACTGTGGTTTGCATGGAACTTGAAGTCAGTTTGCAGTGATTGAAAAATCTTTAGTTCTAGAAGAGGTTAGGTCACTTAATTATGGCATCGCTTGAAGATTTTGACGATGCAACAAACTTATAACTGCAACTAAAGAGTTCAGGTGAGACTTATCTTTAAAGTTGTCCTTAGATTACGTTAGAAAACCTCGCCTAGCTAAAGCGGTCCTAATAAGCTCCATGAAAAAAAGGCAGTGAGCAAATTTATATACCATCTATAGGCTCGATGAATTTAATCCGTGCTGGAGACTTTTTATTATTTTCTATTTTATGGTATTCTAACAAGCGTTCTCCATTATATGCTGATAGAGCGAATGAATCATATTCATCAATTTCATTAACTCTTCTGGTAAAGAACGTTGATACCATTGCACATCTATAAGGTTTAATGAAGATTGAACACCTTCTTTTGAAGGGAGAAGACCATATTCTGTATTATCTTGTGAAGTTGTCAAAAACTCTAAAGCAAATTTACTACACAGATTTGCAACAACCTTAGGCAATCTATATGTGGTCTTCAAATTTATCCACGGTCCATGAAAGCCTAATCCAGAAAAGAGATCGGAAGCCCATTTACTAGCATGTTTGTAAACATCTTGATTTGGGTCAGCAAGCACTAACATTGTTCCATCTTTCTCTAAATAGCAAGATAACAACGTTAACCAGTTAGGCTTAAAATCTTGAGCTTCATCTACAACAATTAGGTCATACTTTTTAGAAGGACTATATTGTTTTAACTTTTCTATAATTCTTTTATATGTGTCCTCATCAAGATCACAATCTGAATTCCATTTTAAGCTATGTTTATAACTTACAATATTTAAGAATTCATGGTAATGCATCACAACACAGTTTTTTAACACTTGGTCATCAATGTTAGTTACGTCTAGTTCTAGTATAGATGGTTGTGATAGTGCTCTG
This sequence comes from Succinivibrio sp., assembly GCA_051891035.1. Classification (GTDB taxonomy): domain Bacteria; phylum Pseudomonadota; class Gammaproteobacteria; order Enterobacterales; family Succinivibrionaceae; genus Succinivibrio. The sequence goes on from JBJFET010000085.1 coordinate 2,300, forward strand.
TTTAGTAGCTCTCTTATATGATTCATCATAGTTATGTTATAAGCTGTAAACAGTACTCTTTTTCCTAGTGCCAAATATCGGGCTACTTTTATTGTTGCCACACTGGTTTTACCAGAGCCAGGAGCACCTAATACCCTTTGTCTTTTCTTGTCACTTTTTATAATATTATTCTGTTCTTTTGATAGTTTTATTCCAAATTTGCAATTACGATCAATGATGAAAAGAGACTTGATTATTGCACTTATTGAAAGAAATTCTTGCTTAGAAGAAATATTTCGGATCTTTTCTAATACTGATCTTGGTGTTAGTTCTGATAAAACACATTCTGTTTTGTAAGAAAAGTTATCTATATCATTATAGATGTACAGACTAATTGACGATCCGAGTCTGTTGCGCTTTGTTAGTGCTATTGAAACAACACCCTTATTTGGGAGGTATAGTGATCTGTGAAGATATTTTAAATGATCTAATGTTTTCTTATCGTCCTTCATCTCCTTTTGAATGATAATTCCTTTTGCCTCATCAATGAGCAACATATCTATTTGGATCCCATTAATTGAGACATCAGTATATTTTTCATATACTTCTTTAGAAGAGAGGTCACCTCTTCAGAGTTCATAATCTTCACTTCTTTAACCGGAGGAAGCATATTTCTTAAGTCAAATATATTGGGATACTCTGTTTGGTCATTCAGGATACGAATATGTGATAAATAATTATCAAGTTTACTTTGCGTCTTTACTTCAAAATCTTTTAGACCGATAAAGCTTCCACTCAACTTAGAATTTATCAAAGATATATTTGCTTCTATACTCTTTTCTTTATGGTCAATATCTCTCTGAGTTGGTTTAGGTACAACTAATATCCTGCCTTCTTCTAGTGTTGCTCGAGCGGCGTTAAGGCTTCCTCCGTTTGAGCTAGACTGAACCATTACAACATATTCTGAAAGACCTGCTTGAATTTTGTCTCTTGATGCAAAAGTATAATATGTAGGTTTTTCTCCAATATGATAGGTTGATATTAATAGCCCATTTGAAGCCACAATCTCTTCTGCAAGATTTTTATTGTCTTGAGGGAAAACCATATCCAGCCCATGGCCTAAAACAGCAGTTGTATGCCCTTGAACAGATAAAGCTCCAATATGAGCACGTGTATCGCAGCCTAAAGCAAGTCCTCTTACTACCGAAAAACCTTTTTGAGCAAGAGAGTTGGTTCCAATCTAACAGTGATAGTAGAAGTTTGTTTATCACTATGTTGTTTTAGTTTTTCATCTAAAAGAGCTTTCTCAGTTATTTCTTTTAAGATTGACATACAAATTCCTAATCCCGTTTATAAATTTATAATTCTTTAATCAGTGATTTGAATGAAGTAAAAACATTATCTTTTTCATCTAGTTTTCTAACATCTCTTAAATATCTCTCAAACTGCTTTATCTATTTAACAATTTACATATTGAGGTAAAGCAAAGAAAGCGCACTAGGGTGATACCCCTCTATAAAAGGGTTATTTCTTATATTGTCAACAGACTAACTTTTATAAGTAGATATAAAGGATCCATTCATGCAACTATTGCTGCATAAATGGAATTTGATGTTTCATCTTTACTCACCGTAAATCTTAAACAGTGGTGTGTTCTGAAGTGTTAAAGGCTTGTCGTGAGTGAAGAACATGATCCCATCCACATAGGCATAGAATCTTGCTTTCATGGTACCTTCATAAGGATCAATGATTCGTCCTAACTCATCACCTTTTCTTACAAAGTCACCTGCATTCTTCTTTTTATAGAAGATACCGGCAGATGGAGCCTGTATCACATGAAGATCTTTCTCATTGATAATCTCTGATACAAAGGCAGGATCATATGATCTCTTCTTAATCATGCCTCGCTTTATCATAAAGCGCAGAATTGCATTTACCTGATTCTTGCAGATAAGACCTTCTATCTTGGAGTTTGAACCTCCATACAGAGAAAATGTTTTTGTATCCCAGATCTGCCAGTTGTAATTCAGAAGTGTAGTGTCAAAAGGAGCCGGATCACATACAGATACGTAAGGAAGTCCAAAATCAAGACCTTCCTGTGTGTAGTCAAGAGAGGTCTTTATGATCCTTACATGAGGAATGAAGTCTCCTGGCATATAGAAAGATGCCATCTGAATGCCGTATTCATAGCCCTCTAAACTCTTGAACAGTCCGGCTGCAATTCTCTGTGTGGTTTCACCCTCATCAAAGCCAGGGAACATTCTGTTTATATCTGTATCATCCATTGCCCAGAATCTTTTGCCTATATTCATAGAAAAAGGGTTGGCGCTTGGGATGATCATAATGGATATATCATTTGCTAGAAGACCATGATTCTCCATCATGGCAAGTTCTCTAACAAGCTGAGAGCAGACATACTGCTGTGCAATCTCATCACCACGCAGCGCACCTACTATCGCAAGAGCCTTCTGCCCCTGACCGAATTTGTAACCTAGTATTTTGAAATCATCACGAAAAGGTGATTTCATTGTAAAGAGTACTTCTTTTTTCATGATTTGCCTTAACTGTTAGCGTTAAAGATTCGAGCAAGCAGTGAGCCTTCGTATACAACAGGATATGCTCTTAAGGTGAACATCAGACCGTCAGCTGGAGATAAGACATCCTGCAGGATTTCGCCTGTAAGGGAGCTGACGATCATGCCGATATGCTCTCCTTTCTTAACCTCTGAATTAACATGACTGTCTGTAATGAAAATGCCTGATTTGTCTGCATTTATAAAACTAACAGAGTCACCTTCAGATAAAGCTGGAGTTCTGACAGAACTAACTGTTTCACCGCTCCACATTCCCATATCTTTTAGCATGTATAAAATGCCGTCGATAAGCTGATTGCAGCAGTCATGATTGATTCTCATGCCAACGCCCATCTCTACTACAAGGGTTTTGGTTCCGATGATATTAAGAGAGTGAGCCAGAGTTGACTCAAGAACAGTTGCTGCTTCATGGATCCAGATAAAATCCATATTCAGAAGATTTGCAAGAGGTACAAGTGTTGCCTTGAGGTTTACATTGATACGAACCTGAGGTATTTCTCTTAAAAAGATATTGCTTGAGTGGATATCAATAACAACATCTGCTCCTGCCAGATCTTCAACAATATAGTGTGCGGCAACCTCTGTCATTGATCCGGTCAGTGAACCTGGAAAAATACGGTTCATGTCAATATCAAAATTTGGAATGCCTCGAGTGATTGAGTCAATTCCCAGTGGGTTTAAGGCAGGATAAATCTCAACTGTTCCATCTAAAAGATCAGTATGCTCATTTAAGATCTGATTCAGTCTGAATGCAACATACTGTCCTTCTAGCTCATCGCCATGAGTACCCGTTACGATACATACTCTTTTTGAGGATTTGCCTGATTTTATTACGTTTTTCTTGATTGTCAGAGTCTCTCCAATCGGAAGCTCTGCACTATATACCTGATTTATCATATTTCACCAACACATACATGAACGGACATTGTCTGCAGCGCATCTCCCATGAATACTCCACGGCATACAGGACAATCATTTGCATCTCGTCCATGCGCAAGTTTTACATATCCGTACTCAATAAACCTGTTGTGAGTAGGATCAAAACCCAACCATGTATCCTTAATTAAAAATTCTACCCAAGCATGAGTCTGACCATCTCCACAGATGAGGCCGTTAACATAGCGAACAGGAATATTGAGTGCTCTGCCATATGCCATGAGCAGATTTGCATAATCCTGGCAGACTCCTTTTTTAAGGGCAAAAGCCTGTGATGCAGTTGTATGGTTATCTGTAACAGCGGGAATGTATTCCATAAATGAGTAGACTTTTTCTGTCAGAAACTCAGCTCTTTTAAACTCATCTGTAGGAATTGAAGAAGAGAAAAGCTCATCTTTCATGTCAGAATTCATACAGGTCAATGTGCTTTGAAGAGAAAAAATAAACGGATCAGAACTATTCTTTTCCTGATATGAAGTTTGCTCTACTATTCCTGATGTCTGCCACATCAGAGAACGGTGATCATGCAGTTTTCCGCCATAACAGATTGCATTGCCAAAAGAATCCAAACCGTCACTGATTACATCAAAACCGTAACTTGCAAAATCAAGCTCTTTTAATGACTGGAACTCATTCTGAGAAGGGATACATCTGACAAGCAGATAGTGCCTGTTGATAGGCACATCTGTTGTCAGCATATTCTGATAAGAGAAAATGTATTCTTTTGAGTTCTTCATTTAACAAATTAGAGGTTTACTATTTTATTCACCATACCGAGCATCTGCTGTCGGTACTCAGAATCATTGATGCTGTACCTGTTTTCAGTGAGCATTACGTCAAATTTCTCAAGAGAAATACTGTCAATAACACTTGTATCAATGTCAGTCCAGCGCAGCATTGAGTCAAAGACATCACGAACAACCTTGAAGGTGTAGTCAAAGCGCATGTGCATATCAAGGCTCTCAATGAATCTGCCATAGCGAACAAAAGCTACAGCCTTGTCAGCATACAGTCTTTCCTCTAGTGAGCCGAAGAAAGCCAACAGGTAGTCAGTGATCTTCTGAAGATCATTTACAGTAACGCTCTGCTGTCCGCTGCCAAGTCTCTCAAGATGGCATACAGACATCTGAATGTATGAAAGTGACTCTGACTTGATCACCTCTCGAAGCATAATGGCATTGTCATTTGCACCAGTTAATGATGAAATGATTGAACATGGATTGGTCTTGTCAAAGATATAGATCTTTGCAAACTCTTCAAAAGATAACTTATCCTTTACTACAGGGCCTAAATTCTTCGCATAGGTAGCAAAGTCAACAGGATCGCCATCCAAGTAGAGATCAAAGTAGCGACGTAACATATGCAGGCTTAAGTATGCACGTTCAGCATAACGTCCAAGCCAAAATAATCTGTTTGCCTTTGAATCAGAAATTGCAATTGCGTTCATAATCTTTCTCCAACTTTTACTCTGCCATAATCCATGTATCTTTAAATCCACCACCCTGTGATGAGTTAACCACAAAGGAATTTGGATTTCTTGAAAAGCGGGTAAGACCACTTGCCCAGACCTTTGTTGTTTTTCCGCTTACAACAAATGCTCTAAGATCAGCCTTTCTCATTACCTTCTGCCCACTCTCATCATCAAATATCTCAAGATCCTTAAAATCGATCACTTCTTGTGCAATGAATCTGCGAGGCTCTTTAACAACAAGATCTTTAAATTCCTTCAGCTGCTTCTCATCAAGGTCGCGACCAAAGACCACACCGTAGCCACCAGCCTCACTTACATCCTTGATTACAAGCTTCTCAAAGTTCTTTAACATGTAGTCATAATCTTCTTTGTAGTATGGAAGATATGTTGGTGCGTTACTGATAATAGGCTCCTCGCCAAGATAGTAGCGGATCATCTTTGGTACGAAATAGTAGATACCCTTATCGTCAGCTACACCGTTGCCCAAAGCATTTACCAGTGCCACATTACCTTTCTTGTAGGACTGAAGAATATTTGGAATACCGATCAGGGAGTCAGGCTCAAATGCATTTGGATCCATATACTCATCAGAGATTCGACGGTATATGCAACCAACCTTTTCCTTCTTGCCATGAAGACCAAGATAATAGGTGACATCATTCTCAACAACTATTTCACCAGGATAGGCTAATGTTGCACCTGATTTTTCTGCAAGATATGAATGCTCAAAATAGGCTGAATTGTAACGTCCTGGTGTAAAGATGATATTAAGACCACCATTGACATTCACATGGTCCATCATTTCCTTGAGAATATCGCCGTAATCACGGTTATCTATGATCTTCTGGTTGGAGAAGATCTCAGGGTAAACCTTGCGCATTACTGAGCGGGCAATCATTGGATAGGAGGCACCTGATGGAATTCTCAGGTTATCCTCTAAAATGATCCACTCACCGCTTTTTGCCTGTACAAGATCAATACCGGCGATATGAGCATAAATGTCTTTAGAAGGAGTTATGCCTTCACACTCATGCATATAACCTTTTGATGAATATGCAAACTCTGGAGGAACTACATTGTCCTTTACAATTTTTTTATCATGATAGATATCATATAAAAACATGTTCAGAGCCTTTGCTCTCTGGATGAGGCCTTTTTCTAGCTTTATCCAATCATCATTGCTTATTACTCTTGGGATAGAATCGTATGGAAAGATCTGCTCTTTGAAAGTACCGTTCTTGTAGATACCGAACTTAACACCATAACGTTCTAACCATGAATTTACAGAGTCTCTGCTCTTTTTAAGTAACTCATCCATAGTGCCTGTCCTTATTTGGATTCTCTTTTTCTCTTTGAGTACAAGATAGCACTAAAAAATGGGGTAAAAAGCGTATTTCACTATTTGTGTGCAGTAATATAATAAAGAATTTTACTTTGCATTAAATTAGAGCAATTTATTAAGTAAATGCGTTATAAATGGGATTTGTGAAAATTAAAACTATTCTTAAAAAGATGTGTATCGGCTAATCCTAATCGATGATCCTTTTTTACAAAGATCCTGCAGAATTACCTATCGTTTTTGAAAAAAGCTTGTTTAACCATAGGAGACCTGACCGAATATACCTTAAACAGACAATTGCAGGCCAGATAGGATTTACTCTATAACACGAACTTCAGCCAGCATACTCCTATTAAAATCATTACAAAGGATAAAGGCAGGCTTCAGGTCATTTATCTAATTGAAGAATAGATGTATATAAATAAAACAAAATACTTATCACATTCATCACGAAACCAATCAGTGTTGCTTCTGTGATCCGACTAGATGTTTACTATGCTCATAAAATAATTATTAATGTGCAAAATATTGTTTGTGTGTATTCGTGTTGCAGTGCTATAAAAGTTATTTAAACTTCTTCATTTCAAGGTAGCAGATCTTCTGACAGAAACTGATACCATAGCAACAGACATCAGTTATGACATCATCCATGAATTTTTCAGCATATCGTTTATCCTCAATCTGCTTTATAGCCTGCAGAGCTGTTTCCTTCATATGCTTAGTGCTTGGTGCTACTTTAAGTTCAAGAATAACTGCTTTCTTTTTTCTTGCATCCATGAAAGTTATATCAGTATAGCCATCACCAGATTCACTGTTTGAGTGATAATCACTTATATAATCAGAGCAGTTTGTGAATACTCCTGATAAGAAGCCGTGATAGAAGTTCTCTGGTTTTGCCTTTACTGCAAAGTCTCTTACTGATACATATCCTTGCAGTAAGTCATAGATATTATCTGAGGCTGTATCACAATCTCCCTCAAACAGAGCTTTTGATATAAGCAAGGCCTTGTTATCACCTAAGGTTGCTTTTTCTTTGAAATGCTCAAGGATATTTTTTTCAAAGCATT
>JBJFET010000086.1:0-9616 GCA_051891035.1 Succinivibrio sp.
GTTCTGGCCATTTTATTTTCTCAAGCCAAATTATGCTGGTATGACAGTTCACAGGCTGAGCTCTAATCTTGATGGAGGGGACATTTTACACCATTCGCTTCCAAAGCTAGAGTATGGTGACACCCTGCATGGTGTGTCTTGTAAAGCCGTTCTGGCAGTGGCAGATGATCTGTGCCGCATACTGGAGAAGTATGATACCGGCTCCAAGATTGTGTGTCATAAGCAGAAAAGTTCTGGAAAGCTCTTTGTCTCAGAAGACTGGGGCCCTCAGCATCTGGTTCTGATATACGATGTTTATAAGGATAGAATTGTAGATAAGTTCCTTGATGGTGAATTTGAAGTAACCAGACCTGATCTTACTGATTTCTTTAGTGATGATGTTCAATAGAACTTTTGCTATTTGTCAGCAGGTCAGTCAGAAGGAATAAAACAGACAGATCTGATCCTGTGCAGTTGTCTTCTTTTTATGATCACCTAAAGTGAGAGGATTACGAATAATGAAATTTGAAATCACTAATCATTATTCGTAACCATAAAAATACGACTAAAGCCCGTGAGAATCTTTTGCAGATCGCAGACCGGTCTGCAAGGAGAGATAAGGGTGAGGATCTGTCTGAACTCCATCAATAGCGCACTTTATAAGTTTATCTCCATCGTATTCAAGCTTGAGCGAGAAAAAGTCTTCTCTTAGCTCAAGTAGCCTAAAGAAAATCCTGTCGCCCTCCCATATAGGCAGATCATTTATTCTGTCTATTTCAACCCACTCAAGATTTCCTTCACTGCATGAACTGTTAATTTCACCGGAAAAATCATCTGATGTATAAAGAAACATGTATACAGTTTGGTAAACGTTTGATACAAAGGTAATGATGCCTCTAAGTTTCTGCGAGTTTAGTGTAAGTCCTGTTTCCTCAAAGGTTTCACGGGCAATACACTCTTCTGGAGATTCTCCCTGTTCAAGATGCCCTCCGATACCTATCCATTTGTCCTTGTTGATGTCGTTATCTTTTTTTACTCTGTGCATCATCAGGTAGCGGTTATCCTTCTGAAGGTAACAGATAGTTGTAAGTTCTGCTGGAGCTTGCATATGAGTATCCATCCTGTGTGAGTGCATAAAACTCTTTAATGATGAGTTTGCCCAGGCCATGTTAATCAGCCTCTGTCAGTTTGACAGACTGTAGCTCTGATCCTGGTTAACTGAAATATCTTACATCAATAAGTACATAAATACTGATCCTCTCAACAATGATAAACGTATTCTCGTATCAGTTCTGTTATTTCTCAGAGAAATACAGCAGTCATGCTTTCTGATAGAAAAGAAAGAGCAGTAGGCAAGCCTAGTGCCCAGTTCTTAGCAATCAGATAAATATTTTATATAACAGCAAGTTACATATGATGAATTTCAGATTGTGTCAGTTAGATACTATTCTAGTTCAATTCATGAAATACAATTTTTCATGTCAGGAGGTTTCATGGATATCAACCGGGTCATTTTGAGTGGGCTTGTCTGTTCAGTAAAGAGAAACAGACTGAAAGATCATGAACGAAAAGGCATTCAATTTTGTCTGAGAACAGAGAATTCACAGCAGGAAGGTAGCTTCGATCCTAAATTCAGCTACTACGATATATGTGTGCTGACATATAAAGACAGGCTCTATAAGAACAGCTTGGCTGAGCAGATTGTAAAAGGCAGACGGGTGATGGTTTATGGCGAACTCAAATCCATAAGCAGGACAGATGCGCTTGGCAATATTTATTCAACAAACTACGTTATGGCTGAGGCTGTAATTGCACAAAACTAATGAAAGGTAATTTATGTTTACTGTTGATTTAAAAAAAGTTTTTAACAATCAGAAGATCTGTATTGATGAATGTGAGTTAGAGCCCTGCAATCTGATTGATCATATTCCGGCAGCTGACGAAAACTATGTATTTGAGCTTAATGTACTAAACGAGATACTTTTATATCTTATATATCCTTTCAAAGACTGTCTTTATATCAGTGGACCTTCAGGATGCGGGAAAACAACCATCGTACTGCAGGTAGCATCAAGACTGAACTGGGGAGTAGAGCAGATTACTCTGTCTAACAAATGTGAATCGCTAGATCTTATAGGTCACACCACTCTTAAGAAAGGTGAGCTTGTATACGAGTACGGTCCGCTGACAAGAGCGATGCTCTACGGAGAGATCCTAATCCTGAATGAAATTGATCTGATGTCTCCAGGAGATCTTTCAGTACTCAATGATGTACTGGAGGGCAAGCCTCTGACCATTCTTGCAAATAACGGTGAGATCATCAAACCGCACCCTCAGTTTAGAGTGATTGCCACGGCAAATACCAAAGGCTATGGAGATATGACTGGTTTTTACAATGGAGCAAGACTTCTCAATCAGGCGTTTCTTGACAGATTCAGATATATAGAAATGAATTATCCAAAAGCAGTAGTAGAGCTTGAAATGTTAAGAAGCTCCTTCCCGACACTAGATGATGATCTGCGCAAAAAACTGATTCATCTTGCTCATGATCTGCGACAGGTGGTAGCTTTAGGTATTGAAAACGGGGTAAGGCAGATCTCTGCCCCCTTTTCTACGAGAGCACTCCTTAAAATAGCCTCTCTTCTGTCAGTTCAGAGCACTTACTCTGTACATAATGTAGTAAGGATGTGTTATTCCTTGAGGCTTCCAGAGGTAGAGAGCGAGTATGTCATGAGACTGTGCAATGATATTTTCGGGCATGAAAAGGGAGTTCTGAAAAAGACGCAGAAAAATGATCTCAATGAGAGTACGGCCGATTTTAATCTTGAAAACGAGAAGGAGGATACAACCAAAAAGGCAGTAAGGAGCAGAAGAAGGACAAAAAATAAAACTTTAGAGGAAAAAACTGCCTAAAATCATAATATTATATTGACCAAAAGCTGAGTGAGTATGATAATCAGAACCTATCGAGGTTGATAATAAAATGAACAAGAAAAATATCATAGGTCATTCGTTTGCCAGCTTGGTTGTACTGTTCTGGGGCATGACATTTGTCAGCTCAAAAGTTCTGTTAAAGGACTTCTCTCCAATTGAAATCCTCTTTGACAGATTTGTAATAGCAACACTTGTTCTGCTGTTTTTTGCTCCAAAGGCTTTAAAGTTCATTTCGCTAAAAGCAGAACTATATGCTGCAGGAGTAGGCTTTTTCGGTGTAACGCTGTATTTTATATTTGAAAATTCTGCTCTTGTATATTCAAACGCATCAAATGTAAGTCTGATTGTATCAACAACACCATTTTTTGTGGCTCTGTGCAACAGGCTGATTGATAAAGAGCAGCATTTAGGCGGATTTTTCTTTTTAGGATTTGTCATAGCCATGGCAGGTATTGCCTGTCTTAGTTTAAGTACACTAAAGCTTGAGCTAAATCCATTAGGCGATGTGCTGGCTTTAGGATGTGCTGTGGTCTGGGGCTTTTACAATCTTTATTTTTCAAAACTTCATGCACTGGGAGTCAGCACTCTGTATATAACCACCAAGTCATTTTTCTATTCAGTGATCCTGACAATTCCCTGCATGCTGTTCTATGGCTATGAATTAAAGGCAGAACAGCTTCTAAAGCCGGTCAATATAGTAAATTACCTGTTCTTGGCAGTTATTGCCTCATCCTTGAGTTTTCTTATCTGGAACAAGGCAATTACCTATCTTGGCGTGGTTAGAACAAATGTATACATTTATGCAGTCCCTGCCGTTACTGCAGTAGGTGCTATTATCTGTATAGATGAAAAGCTCACTGAATACACTCTGCTTGGCATGATTCTGGCTATTGCCGGACTTATTATTTCTCAGATCAGGCCAGAGGGTACAAATGGCAGAAAGTCCTAGCAGGACAGACTTTAAAGAACAGAAGTTTTTATGAAACACAAAAAGGCCTCAATTATCGAACTGAGACCTTTTGCTGAACACACTCTCCTGCAAGTGCGTTCAAATAATTAACCGAAGATTGAGCTTAACTCATCCTCTGAATCAATCAGCTTATTAGCTACTGATTCGTAGTTAATCTTATATGAGCCGTCATTGATTGCTGCTTTAAGCTTCTCAACTTTAGCCTCATCAATTCCGCTTGAAACCTTGGCAGTCTGAACCGCACTTGATAAGGTTTTTGCAGAATCAGTAAGCACAACGTCATCAACCGGTGCACTCTGAGTCTTGCTTGCAGCAACTTCCTGCTTTCCTTCGCTGGTTGCTAGCTTTTTGGCAGTAGCAACGGATCCTTTTATACCGCTGTAGGTGCGGTCAGATAATACATCGATTGCCATATTACTACCCTCTGTAAAACTTTTTCTCTCTTAGCGATTATATTATAAGTCAAATGACATTTCTCTGTCGTTTGATCTCTTATCGTCAGTAAAAAATTAATCTTTAGAAGAATTTTTAATTTTTTTTATTAAAAAAAAACTAACCTTCTGCTTATATATCGGATCGGGACAGATAAAACTGAAGAGTCCGATTAAAAAATAACCCTGACCGTATTAGGCGCCACTACCACTGCCTGAATTGTCTTGCCAGACTTTGTGTTTTTTACAGAAATCTGATCGTTTATCTTACCCTCTTCAAGAGCAAGACCAGTGGTTCTAATCTCAAGATTGCTGTTTTGGGCGATAACCGTGACGACATCCCCCTTTGCAACCAGACAGAAATCAGCCATTCTGATCTGCTCGCCTGCTTTGATGTCTCTTCTTGCTTTGCTGCCTATGAGCATTTTCCTGTCAGTAATAACCTGAGCGCTGTTTGAATTATCGCTGACAAAGGTGTCTTCTAGAAGATTTGCAGTAATTGTTGTGCCCTTTGGAATATTTTCAGCCGCAACGGTTGATGCTCTCAGAACAGTAACTGTTACAGGCACTCTGATAGAATAAGGATTGCTTTTTCTTGAGCAGGTGATCCTCACTGTATTGTTCTTTCTTATCTCTCCGCCTACAAGCTCTGCCGTGAGAAATCCCGAGCACTTTCCTCCATAATCTCTGTTTGGATCGACTTTTCCTGCCTTTACAACAACTTTTCTGTCATCCTGAGACGGAAACTGCGCTAACATATACTGTCTTGCGACATCTGACAGAAAATCTGCCTCTGCCTGAGATGCCTGTACGCTGTCTGAAACGCAGACACTAAAGAGAACTGCACAAAGAGTCGATAAGAATTTTAGGTAATTTTTCAAGAAATCCACCTTTGTGAGATGAAAAATAACTCTGATTAAACTAATCTTAGAATAAGAATAATAACACAAAAGGCATATTCAGACTGTCAGGTCTGTAATAAGCTAAGATAAAATATTGAACATTTTAACCGGTATATCATATTTGAGATTATTGGTGTGATTTGTTCAGCAAATTCTTTATTTTTCTTTTGGTTTAGTCTAAATTGCTAATTATTCTGTAATTATCAGACATATTGAATTATAAAAAGCAAGGTGAACAAAAATGATCGGTATTATGGATTCGGTAAATGAGTTAACCGAGGTTGTGGGTCAGAACCGCATGGAGCTGTTACTTTTCAAGCTTTCAGGCTTACGTCAGCGCTATGGAATCAATGTTTTCAAGGTAAGAGAAGTTCTCCCTTGCCCAAGACTTACTGTAATGCCAAAACTTCAGAAATATGTGATTGGTGTTGCTCATATCCGCGGTCAGACAATTTCAGTTATTGACCTTGCCTATGCTATTGGTGGCCGACCATCAAGAGATATTGAAAAGTGCTTTATCATTATCGCTGAGTACAACCGATCAACCCATGCATTCCTTGTTTCAAGTGTTGAAAGAATTCTCAACATGAACTGGGATAGGATTATGCCTCCGCCAAAGGGCGCCGGAGACAGCAACTACATGACAGCTGTAACTGAAATTGACGGTGAGCTTGTGGAGATCCTTGATGTGGAGAAGATCCTTGAGGAAATCTCTCCTAGCAAGCTTGAAAAGCAGGATCTTGATGAGGTTTACGATGGCGAGTTTGCCCGTCTCATTCAGGAGCACAAGCCAAAGGTTCTTATTGCCGATGACTCAAGAGTAGCTCTTAATCAGGTAACCTCTGCAATGGAAAAGCTCAATCTTGAGGTTATTAAGGCTCATGATGGAAGAGAGGCCTATACTCTTCTTCAGGAGGCTGCAGCAAAAGGTCCTATCAATCAGCAGATTGCCCTTGTTATCTCTGATGTTGAGATGCCAGAGATGGATGGATATACACTGTGCGCAAGAATAAGACAGGATCCTGTATTAAAGCAGGCTTACGTAATCCTGCATACCTCTCTGTCAGGCGTGTTTAACCTTGGCATGGTAAGCAAGGCCGGAGCAAACGATTTTATTCCAAAGTTCAATCCGCTTGAGCTTGCCAAGGCTGTCAAGAAGGGAATTATTCTGACAAATGCCGGTAAGTCCGGTGCCGATCTGGTAATGGGAAAGGAAGAAAAGCCTCACTAAGAGAATAAGGCTCAAGATAAAAACATCTTTATATAAGAATAATTGAGAGTTCGCCAATTATAAGGCTTGTGTGGTATGGCATTTTTTAATTCTAATAACAATGATGGAAAATCCACTCAGACTCCCCCTAGGAGCGGGAGTCTGAGTACAAATGGAGCTTCCATGCCATCATCTGCTGTCAGAACCAATCAGGCTACAGCAGGATCATCTTTGCAGTCAGCAGTAAAGCCTGCAGTTAGAACTACTGCAGCTTCAGCTACATCTTCAGCACCTGTATCATTGAAGGCAGGCGATACATCAGCACTGTCAACAAGGCCAGTGCTCTCTCAGGCAAACAAGCCTCTGAGTCAGACCCTTGCATCTGGTACCCTTCAGACCTCAAGGTCAGGAGCTACAAGTGTGGCCATGGCAAAACCAACTCTTGGCATGTCATCAGGTCTATCCTCAGGTCTTGGCTCATCTTCACAGACAGCAGCCACAAGACAGGTAGCCACTTCTAATGTCTCATCAGCTGCAACCGGAGTAGGATCAGCTGCACCATTGAGAACATCTGCAGCTCCATCTGGAGTTAAAACACTGCCTACAGGTGGTTCTTTCAATACAGTCAGTACAGCCACTCCAAGACCTGCAGCTTCTTCACCTGCTTTTACTTCTCAGAGTACTCCAAGAGCTGCAGCACAGACAGTTTCAACAGCAGCTCAAGGGACCTTGAGCTCAGCTGCACAGAGTGTTTTATCAGGCAGTTTGCAGAGTACAGCTGCAAAACCTGCGATGCAGACATCACCCCCTACAACAGCCGCTGCGGGCACTCTTAGTACAGCTGCACAGAATATATTATCTGGCAGTGCGCAGAATACAGCTTCAAGACCTGCATCATCGCCTGCGCAGGGGGGGCTTAGTGCTGTCGCACAGAGCATTTTATCTGGAGCTCAGAGCGCGGCAGGAGCTGCCAAGACTCAGGCTACAGGAGGAATGCCATCAGATGACTTCCAGACCAAGATTGCTCAGGCAAAAGCAGCCCTATCAACAGTCTCCAAGGTAAAGCCATTTAGGGTAGGGCCTGATGGAAAGACCTCGCTTGTAACTGAAAATCAGGAAGTTACTGATGTTCAATACAGAAGATTTGCAGCCTTTGTTGAGGAGAAGAGTGGAATTGTTCTTGGCGAGGGCAAACAGTATCTTGTAAACTCAAGACTATCCTCACTTTTGGTAAAGTTCCATGTCCAGACAGTTGATGAGCTTATCAACAGAGCGATGGAAGACAAGCCTAACAACAAGATCCAAGAGGAAGTCATTGATGCAATGACAACTAATGAGACCTTGTGGTTTAGAGATACCTATCCATACCGGGCACTTGAGGAGATAATCATTCCGGAGCTTGCCAAAAAAGCAAAATATCCTGTAAGGATTTGGTCTGCTGCCTGTTCATCCGGTCAGGAGCCATATTCTATTGCCATGATCGTTCAGGAGCAGATGGCAAAGATGCTTCACATTGATCCTAAGCAGACGCAGATCATAGGAACTGATCTTTCTCCTGAAATGCTGTCAATCTGCCGTCGAGGTCAGTACGATGTGCATGCACTGTCAAGAGGACTCTCTCCTGAGAGAAAGTCAAAGTTCTTTAAGCCTGCACACAGACCTAACATGATGGTTATTGACTCAAGGGTCAAATCAATGGTTGAGTTTAGGCCGATGAACCTTTTAGGATCATATGCACTGATGGGACGTTTTGATGTTATCTTCTGTCGAAACGTGCTGATTTATTTCTCAAATGACGTCAAGGCGGATATTTTAAGAAAGCTTACCATGTGTCTCAATCCAGGAGGATATCTTATACTCGGCTCAACCGAGACCTTAGTTGGAGTGGCAGACAAGTATGAAATGCTAAGGTGTAATCCTGGTATTATCTACAGGCTCAAACCTCAGCGTTATGGCTTCAACTCATAACAGTCATCATCCATTGGCAAAGGTCGGATAGCATCCGGCCTTTTGCGTCAAAAAACAATCACCTTCAGCATAAAAGATAGTATTATCTTAAAAATCTATAATTTAATCTTTATACATCAAACAGTTAAGTTGCATGGCACGATAGTTGCTTATGAAGAGATATCGGTTAGTTTCAATTGAATGACAGTTTGAGGTTAAGATTATGTCTATAGGTTTTGATAAGGTGTTTGGTGTTCATCAGTACACCATGGGTATCCGAAACCAGAGAGCAGAGGTTCTTGCCGGTAATCTTGCAAATGCAGACACTCCAGGTTTCAAGGCCCGTGATCTTGATTTTAACATTGCATTCAAGCAGGCAGCACAAGTTCAGCTTCAGAAGCCATCAGTAATGCAGAAGACCAACGATAAGCATATGGATGAGAATGCAATTACACAGGAACCTGAACTTACACTCAAGTATCGTCTTCCATATCAGGCTGATACCGGAAACGGAAATACCGTGGAAGTATCCTCAGAGCGTATGAAGTACATGAACAATACCATGGAATATCAGGCAACGCTGACATTTTTAAACGGCCGTATCGCCAAGCTTAAGAATGCCTTGCATACAGCAGGTTAAGGAGTATTAAAATGGGTTTATTCAGAATTTTGGATATTGCAGGTACAGCAATGAATGCTCAGTCAGTACGTCTGAACGCTACTGCATCTAACCTTGCTAACGCAGAATCAGTAAGTTCATCTGTAGAGACCACCTATAAGGCTCGCAGACCATTATTCAGTGCTGCAATGGATGAGGCTCTGATGGCTGAAAATACACAGGGAGGAGTTACCGATCCTGTAACAGGAGAGCCATATGGTGTAGGTGTGTCATTGAAAGGTGTTATTGAATCAGATTCTCCTACCATCAAGGAATATAACCCAAATCATCCTCTAGCAGACAGCAATGGTTATATTTACAGACCAAACGTAAATCCGGTAGAGGAAATGGCAGATATGATAAGTGCCAACCGTTCATATCAGACAGCAGTTCAGGTTGCGGCAAATGCCAAAAAGATGATGAGTGCAACTTTGCAGCTTGGAAGCAACACCAATCTCTAATGCTGGTGTGACTGGTAAATCAGACATTACTTAAAAAAATAAAGATGACTCAACAAAAGTCATCTTTATTTTTTTGTGTGCTCAGCATGGGCATTATCTATAGGGTGTAAGTCCCGAAGTCGCC
>JBJFET010000087.1:0-9597 GCA_051891035.1 Succinivibrio sp.
CCTTCTGCAGAGTCTGAGTGCTTGAAACTCTCAATGGCTCGCCTGACAGACCACCCCACTCTGAGGCATGTTCCATACCATGTATAACATCACGACTTGTGGTAGTATTTGTACAGGTCATACCGTCAATCTGCAGATCAAGACATACCCTGCAGATGTTCTCTATTCCCTCATCAGTCAGATCAGGTGCAATCTTTACAACCAGAGGAACATATTTGCCTGATGATTTCTGTAGTTCCTCCTGTTTTGTCTTAAGAGGTCTTAGCAGATTCAATAAAGGCTCCTGAGCCTGAAGCTTGGTTAAATCAGGAGTATTTGGACAGGATACGTTTACTGCAATGTAATCAGCATAAGGATATACTTTTTCCATGCATACAAGATAATCATTTACCGCCTGATCAAGCGGAGTGGTTTCATTCTTGCCGATGCTGACACCTAAAACTCCCTCATATGTTCTCTTTTTAAGATTCTCCACAAGATAATCAACACCAAGGTTGTTAAATCCCATGCGGTTGATTATTCCTTGAGCCCCTCTGATCCTAAACATCCTTGGCTTAGGATTGCCACGCTGCTCCTTTGGAGTAACAGTTCCAACCTCGATATGACCAAATCCAAGAGCTCCAAAGAAGTCTATGGCATCGCCATTTTTATCAAGTCCTGCAGCCAAACCGACAGGATTTTTAAAGTTTAGCCCCATCATGCTTACAGGACGGAACGGAACATCCTGTGCAAACAGTTTGTTCCATGGATTTTTTGATAAAAACTTTCCCATGCTGATGATCGAATCATGGGCGGTTTCTGCATCTAACATGAATAGAAAAGGTCTTACAAATGTTGGATACAGGCTGTATGGGATTAACTGCATTTTTATATCCTCAGCTTATCTTGGTTATTTTTACAAACTTGTTTTCATGAGTAGTAGTAAGTTCAAAGACACCATACACACCATCCTGCGTCGTAAACTGCCTAAGATGATTGGCATCAAGCTCAAGGATCATTCCCCTGTCGGTCCTGACCCTGATCTTTTTTATGGCTCCCTGATATATGGATAACAGTGAATCTCTGTCAACAGACAGGGAAAATCTGTATGTCTTATATCCGTACATATTACTTGTCTCTCAGAGCTGACTGAACCTTCTCATAAATTGAACGAGAGATTGACTTGATTGTCATCAGTTTCTCAAGATGCTCTCTAATCATCCCCTGTCTCTTCCCATCCAGACGACGGAAGCTTAAAAGCGGAGTCAGTATTCTTGCAGCTACACTTGCATTTACACTGTTGAGTCGCTTTACTTCCTGACAGAGCAAATCATAGCCCTCACCTGAAAGATCATGCAGTGCTACAGGATTTGACAGGGCAAGAGCTCCTGGTAATGCTCTTACTCTGTTTGGATTATTTCCATCATATGACCTGTGTGACATGAGAGTCTTGACATTCTTTACAGCTTCCACTGAAGGTACTGTTGCCTGAACTCTGAAATAGTTGTCAAAGGCAAGAGCATCCTTTGAATAATCTGCTTCAAATTTCTTCAGAAGCTCTGATGCACATCCTAGTGACAGATGAACTGCATCTGTCAGAGCCTGAAGTCTGTCTGTCATGTTCTTTGATGATCTGTAATGCTCTTCAACCAATGAAGAAGCGCTGTCTCTGTCACCTCTTGCACACATTGACACACAGAGCATATGTAAGGATGCATTGCTGATTGATCGTCTTGCCATATCAATCACACTGTAGGCATCGCTCTGTGCGCTAATTCGTCTGTAGATATTTCTAAACTGTTCCTCAAGTGCACAGGCGACTTTCTTTTCAAGTTCATCATGAGCATATGCAATGGCATCAATATCAATATTCTCATCAAATGTTTCCATAAGTGATGATACTGACATGATTTTCAAGGTCTCATTGAGTAACAGCAGATCAGTCTTTTTGTTCACACTCTCAAGCAGAGCTCGGTATGAGCTAATGAGCTTTTCAGGATTGCCTAACTGAGATTTTGCCTTGGCTTTTATAAGGTTGTCATGAACATAGCGTCTTTGCATGGTCTGAGCACTGTCTACCTTGATGAAGGCATCATCACAGAAAGAAATCATATGCTGAAGATCATCATCTGTATATGGTGCATCAAGTTTGACTGGAGCAGAGAAATCTCTTAGCAGAACAGGCAGACAGTCCTCACCTAAAGTAAATGTAAACTCCTGCTTTTCATCTTTTAGAATTATATATCCGTCAGCATTAAGCTCTGAAGGATGCACATTCTGCCCCTGACCATCTAGGAATGACAGACGGATAGGCATAAAGAAAGGCAGCTTTTCACTTTGGCCACGGGTAGGTTTTGTATACTGTGATAACTCAAGATGAAGACGTCCCTCAGACTTGTCGTATCTCCACTGAGCCTTTACATTAGGTGTTCCTGCCTGAGTGTACCAGCGTCTGAACTGAGTAAGATCAATCTGGCCAACCTCTTCCATACAGGACAGGAAGTCTTCAATGGTAACGGCCTGACCGTCGAATCTTGTAAGATAGGAGCTCAGTGCTTCTCTGAATTTAACCTCTCCTATCAGAGTGTGGATCATGCGGATAACTTCAGCTCCCTTATCATAGATAGTCACGGTATAGAAGTTATTCATCTCCATCACTTCTTCAGGACGGACAGGATGAGCCATAGGAGATGCATCCTCTGCAAACTGAGGACCGCGTATCACGTTGATGGCATGAAGTCTGGTAAGAGGTCTGCTTGCAACATCAGAGCTGAATTCCTGATCTCTAAATACGGTAAGACTCTCTTTTAAAGATAGCTCAAACCAGTCTCTTAATGTTACTCTGTCACCTGTATAGTTATGGAAATACTCATGACCGATAACGCTCTGCACATTAAAGAAAGCCGTATCAGTTGCAGTTGTCGGATCAACCATAACGTAAACAGAGTTGAATACATTAAGACTCTTGTTTTCCATTGCTCCAAAATTAAAGAAATCAACAGCAACCACCTTGAAGTTGTCAAGATCATATTCAAGGCCAAAGCGGTTCTCATCCCATCGCATTGATTCTTTGATTGACTCCATTGCCCAAAGGCCTCTGCCATAGGCTCCACGATCAACATACAGCTTAAGATCTACCTTTCTGCCTGATTTGGTTGTGTAAGAATCAGAGATGATATCAAAGGTACCTGCAACAAGTGCAAACAGGTACGAAGGCTTTGGAAACGGATCTTCCCATACAGCATACGGTCTGCCCTTTTTGGTTCCCTCTTCAATAAGATTGCCGTTTGACAGAAGAACTCCGCATCCGTACTCAGGACCTACTATGGTTACTCTGTACTTGGCAAGCACATCTGATCTGTCTAGAAAATATGTAATCCTCCTAAATCCCTGAGGCTCGCACTGTGTGCAGAAAGCGCCGTCTGACTTATAAAGTCCCATGAGGGATGTATTCTCAGTTGGGTTGATAATATTCTCAACTGTTAATTCAAACTCATCTGGAACATTGGCTATCTCAAGCTTATCCTTGTTGATTTTGTATTTGCAGGAAACACCGTCAAGCTTTACCGATACGAGTTTTAATTCTTCACCATCAAGAACCAGACTTGCCTTCTTATCCTGCGTTAATCTTCTGTATTTTGCTGAGCAGACAACTCTTGTAGCCTCATCGTCAAGTTCAAAGGTAAGAGCGATTTCATCTGCTGTAAAATCAGGAGCCTTGTAATCTGTTCTCTTTTGAGCCTTGTATGTAGTCTTTTCCATTTTTACTCTGATTCATTAAATTATCTGTAACTGTTCTGTACAACCGTACCTTTTATTCCTGTTCTGACACTCAACAGCCGTGTCGTGCGCAAAAAGCCTGGATTTACCAGGCTTTTCTTATCAATTTGTTGAATCTTCAACTGAAGCTGCAATCTGTCTTGCCTGAACAGAATTTATTATTCCAACATAATCTGAGGCGATATTCACCGTTTCTTTGAGGATCGGATCATCGTACTCAAAATTATCAGGAAGATCTTTGACTGACTTGACCTCAGGCTTATTCATAGCCTTGAGTCTGATGTTTGTATTCTTAAGAGTGATCTTCTCATCCTCATCAGCAAGACTCTTGCGTTTTTCATAATTTACAGGAAGTACTTTGCTGTTTTTGAGCTTTAAATATCTCTCTTTTTCAGAATTGATTACACCAAATACAGGATCATTTGCAATTCGCTTCTTATGCAGAACATTGAGCTGTTCTACATATTTTTCAGGCTCAGAATATCTGTCATATGATGCGGTTCTTATCTTGTCCCAGTCAAGAGCATTAGGTTCTGTACTCTCACCTAGCTCGCTGTCATCTATCAGTGATGGCAACATGATGTCTGGAGTTACGCCACGAAGCTGTGTGGAACCGCCGTTTATTCTGTAGAACTTGGCAATTGTATAGTGGATGGAACCAAGATCAGAACCTACAAGATCGTAAAGTCTTGTTAAAGGCCTGCTCTGCTGTACGGTACCCTTTCCATAGGAGGTATCGCCAACAATTAATGCTCTGCCATAATCCTGAAGAGCCGCCGCCATAATTTCAGAACTTGATGCTGACAGTCTGTTGATCAGTACGACAAGAGGTCCCTGATACAGCATATCAGAATCATTGTCATCATAGGCAGCCTCGTTTCCGTTTACATCGCGTACTAGCACCACAGGACCACTCTTGATAAACAGACCTGTTGTATAGACAGCCTCTGGTAGCAGACCGCCACCATTGTTTCTAAGATCAACAATGATGCCGTCAACATGCTCTTTTGCCAGCTTTGAAAGCTCTCGCTTAACGTTTAAGGACAGATCTGTATAGAAACTGGAGATGGTAATTACACCGATCTTCTTTCCGTCATTTGCCTCAAAAACCTTTGATTTAGCTTCCTTATCCTGAAGTCTGATCTTGTCTCTGACAATCTCGACATTAAAGGTCTTAGATGCAGCTCCCTCACCTCTTTCTATCTCAAGAGTTACAGCGGTCCCCTTCTTGCCTTTAATCTTTTTGACAACCTCAGTAAGTCTCCAGCCAATAATATCCTCGGATTTGCCATCTTTCTGTATGATGCCGATAATTCTATCCTTTGGTTTTAACTTTTTACTTTTTTCAGCAGGAGAGCCTGGCAGGATCTGAACAATAACTGTATATTCATCTTCCTGTGATAAAACAGTACCAATTCCCTCAAGTGACAGATTCATATCATCATTGAAATTCTCAGACTCTACAGGTCCAAAGTAGTTTGTGTGAGGGTCGATTGCAGCTGCAAAAGAATTCTCAAATACAGAGAATACGTCCTCAGAGGATAACTGAGAGATACGATTCATTGCTGCTGTATATCTGTTCTGAATCCTCTTTACAGCCTGTTCTTTTGTCTTACCGTTTAAAAGCTGTGTTTCAAACTCGTTTTTAAGTTCTACAAGCCATAAGGCCTTGAGCTCACTGTCATCCTTGACGTATGGAGCCTTTGACCTGTCCAATGTAATATATTCATCAGTTGTAAGATCAAGATCTGCGCTGACGTTATCAAGCATGAATCTGTATTTGTGATAACGCTTTTTGATATTCTCGTTGTATAGAGAGAATGGGTAGTCAAGCTCACACTGCTTTATTCCTCTTAGTATTCTGTCTTTTGAAGAATAAATACTGTCAACCTCACTCTGTGTATACAGCGAGTGACTCATATCAAGATAGGACATCAGCCTGTCTGCAACGTTCTGTGCAAATTCATCGTTGAGATCGACAATCTTGTAGTGAGCTCTTGTAAAGTAATTAAAAATTCTAGGACAGGATGTTCCGTGACGCTCTTCAGGAGAGAGTACAGGCATCTTATCTATATCAGGAACTGAAAGTTTTGCGCTGGCAGAAAGGCAACAGCCTGCTAATACGCAGACCATTGCAGCTTTTATTATTGTTTTCACTTAATAAGCCTATTTAGCTCTTTTTGGTTGGCAGAAGAACTCTGTCTAATGATAAGTTGACTGAAAGACCAGTCTTCAATGTAACAATAACGCTATCCTTCTGAGCGTCAGTTGCCACAATACCTCTTACATAGCTCTTGTCTGAACTTAATACCAGTACTTCTGTACCAGCTTTAAGATCATCAGAACTTGCCTTCTGACCTTCAATCCTGAAGGTCTTCTTTGGAGCTTTTGCTCCATTGCCATTCTTCTTGAAGTTCTTTTTTGAAGCGTTCTGCTTCTTTGGCTTTAAGGACTGCCTTTTAGCATTGATTTCCTTAATGCGCTCCTGTGAATGCTGAACATGTTCTGCTGTTACAGGCTCTCCGCAGTCATTTCCCTCAAGATCTATTCTGCAAGCTCCCTCCTTGACTGAATAGAGGTACTTGAGCCTTGATGTGTAGAGTCTGAGTGCAGCTCTTACCTTTGAAACAGACAGACCTTCAATTGAAGAAACCTTTTCCTTGAGATCTTCAAAAATACCGATCTTCAGAGGCTTCAGCTCGCCATCCTTAATAAAAGCCTTAGGAAAGGTCTTATATAATAATTCTAGTGTTTCTTTGATGTGATCGTAATGAGTGCCTTCAATAGAATTCTCTGTCTTATTCTGAACACTCTGTGCATTCTGCTCGTTATTTATCTGGGTTTCCACAAGAAACTCCTTTAGTATTTGTTACAAGATATATATGTCTTTCATTTTACATTAAGTTTTATTTCAATGCGAACAAATTATTATCATCGATTGAGTTAACCATCAAATTCTTTGTTTTTACTTTCCTGTGACCTATATCTTCTTTTAAGTAAAGCCTGAAGCATGAGAAAAAAAAATAGCAGCTTGCTCTTAGCATAATTCTGATCTGACTTTCTGTTACCCAAAGTCTGTAAAGTGTCTGATACAACCTTAAGATGTATATGATTCAGCTTTCTTTCAACATTTTTTGTTTCAGTTCTGGCTGTGCTAAGTGCTAAACCTGATATCTATGATGAACAGCTGTTTCCTTTGAGCGTAATACGCCAGGTCAGAAAAAAAAATGCAGACAGATAGCTGATTGTGTTGTCAAAATACAAAGACTGCAATTTCTATCATTTCAGCTATAAATGATAAAAGTCACATCTATACTCTGTGTGTTGACGACACTGTAATAGAAAAACCAAGAGAAAAAAAGGTAGAAAGTCTTTCCAGAACATTTAACCTTGTAATCGGAAAGACTGTTACAATGATGCAATGACTGAGCTTCTTGACACAAAGGAGCTCTTTAGATTTAGCTCATAGGCTTTCTAACAAACAACTGGAGATAAGCGACCTAAACGCAAAAATTAGAAAGCTTGATCTAGAATTAGAGAGGTGCAAACTTACAGATCACTGCAACTTTTAAGTAGATACTTCCACTATTTTAGAAAGAGAACACCGCATGATCATGGAAAGGAGGGAAAATCCTCTCAAATAACTTCAGTGTAAAATTTATGGCTCTTCAAATGAATTTACGACTCATAAAATAATACCAAGAGCCTACACTATCATCTCAGACAGAACTTAAATACTGATGGATCGCAGTTCAACTCTGATTATTTGATCTTTTTAACTTCGATATAGCAAACTTTCTGATAGAAGCTGATGCCATAGCAATAGACATCAGTTACAACATCATCCATCATTGGCTGTTTTATAATGAATTAAAAGTCTATTTCAGACCATTTACAAAATATTCATTATAAAATATTGGTAGAATTAGACCCTGTAATTATTTTTTTAAATTTTAGGAGACCACATATGTCAATGCCTGAGCGCTATCACCCAGAATGTCCACCAGATGCACATAAGGTCATAAGACCTGCAGAAACAGAGGTTTTAGCCACAATCTGTGTAAGAGTTCCTGATGGTGAGGATAAAAACGGTCTTGCAAATGTTATCGAAATTCTTTCGCTAATGGGGAAAAACACAGTCATCTGCTGCTCACAGAGTATGAAGGATCTTCTAGTAACCAACACTAAGGGATCAGATGTCAGTTTTGACTTTTTAAGAATACATGATGATGGAAAGGCTTCTGTAGCATACTCTGACGGAGCTGTAGGCCCAAGCGCTCCTTTGTATGACTTTGCTAAGGACGGATCATATGACAAATTTCTTTCTGTTCTTGAACAGAAGTGCTTTGTCATCGTTGACATGCCATCCATGTTTACGCTTCGCTCAATTTCTACCGTTTACCCATGGGATAAGCTTCTTGCAAATCAGTTCCTAGGGCAGTACCTGTCAGCAAGAAAGGATCTTACAGACAAAGACAGATCATTGCTTGAGGATGTACGTTACGGCAGATTTGACGCACTTAAAGTGGAAGAAGAAAGCAAAACAGCTTACAAGTTCTTAAGATTAGAAAGAAAACTCTTTTTACAATACCCAACTGAAGATGACTAATAAAGATTTAAGCACTCTGGAGCTTGCAAAAAAACTGATTTCTATTGCGTCAGTAACACCCGATGATAACGGCTGTCAGGATCTGCTGCGTAAATTATTGTCAGACAATGGATTCTCATGCCTTACATTAAAGGATTCCGGAACAGAAAACCTTCTGGCTGTTCACGGTAGTGGAAAGCCGTTTTTCCTGTTTTTAGGTCATACTGATGTTGTAAGTCCCGGCAATGCTCAGGAGTGGACTCATGATCCATTCAGTGCACAGATAACTGAAGGTGAAAACGGCATAAAATACCTGTTTGGACGTGGTTCGCAGGACATGAAAACCTCCGATGCCGCAATGGCACTTGCCCTTTGCCGATTTGTTCAGAATAATCCAGATCACCAAGGTACTGTAGGATATCTTGTAACCTCCAACGAGGAAGGCGATGCCAAAGGCGGTACCCCATTTGTAGTCGACTATCTTAAAAAGAAAGAGCTGATTCCTGACTACTGTGTAGTAGGCGAGCCTTCTTGTACCGACACCTTTGGTGACACAATCAAAAACGGTCGCAGAGGCTCAGTAACAGCCCACATTACAGTAAAAGGCGTTCAAGGACATGTTGCCTACCCTGCACTTTGTGATAATGCAGCTCACCACGCAGCAAGACTGATAAGTGAACTGTGTTCATATCAGTGGGATACCGGCTCAAAGTTCTTTCCGCCAAGTTCATTTCAGGTGACAAATGTTCAATGTGGAAATGGTGCGGAAAATGTAGTACCAGGCTACTGCAAAATCATGTGCAACTGGAGGTTTAATGATGCTCTCAGTCCTGAACTCATTAAAAATAAAGTTAACGAGATAGTAAAAAAGACTGAAACTGATGCTGACATTTACTATGTCGTAAACGGACTTCCTTTCATTACAAAAGGAGGACTCCTGCTTGAATCTCTGCAGGAAGCTGTAAAGGAGGTAACCGGGGTTACTCCTGCATTATCGACGGCAGGAGGAACATCAGATGGAAGGTTTATTGCTCCGTTAGGAACGCTGGTAGTTGAGTTTGGTCCAAGATCAAATCTTATACATAAGGTAAATGAGGCGGTTGAGCTTGACTGTATCGAAAAGCTGACTGACATTTACCTTAGAACTTTAGATAAGATTTTTAAGTGACATCCTCCCCTACCTGTAGAGGTAGGAGCTTCCTGTTCGATAGCTCTAATGAGCTAAGCAGTGAGCTTTTACCTCACAACAG
>JBJFET010000088.1:0-9398 GCA_051891035.1 Succinivibrio sp.
TGAGCCGTCTGCCTTTTTATTACCGATTCTACAGCAGGTTTATAAGTTATGATGCTATCACATCAAATCTGAATC
Source organism: Succinivibrio sp. (assembly GCA_051891035.1). Taxonomy (GTDB): domain Bacteria; phylum Pseudomonadota; class Gammaproteobacteria; order Enterobacterales; family Succinivibrionaceae; genus Succinivibrio. Next base: position 76 of record JBJFET010000088.1, read on the forward strand.
TTGAAAGATACAGACGTCTTTGGGTTCAGAAAAAACGTGGATTTATATCATCGTTCTTCTCACAGAATACCACTGATGATTCAACAGCCAATCAGTATGCTGTCGATCAGCTAAATGACCTGTCACTGGCAAAAAAATCGCTTGATCACAATGAACTGTGCTTTGGTGCCTATTCAGCAGGAATAATTCTGACTGGAGAGGATTATGACACTCTTTATGAAAAGGCAAATCAGTGCCTCAAAGAGATTGAGGCATCAGGCTTTAGCGGCAGAATTGAAAACATCAATGCAACAGATTCTTATCTTGGATCATTTCCAGGAGATGTCAGGTGCAATTTAAGACGTTCTCTTATCTCAAACCAGATCCTCTGTGATCTGCTGCCTTTTGAAACAACCTACATAGGTGAGAAATACTCCCCAAATCCTCTTTATGGAAAAGGCGCTCCTGCGCTGATGAAGGTGAGATCACCTGACGGTTTACTCTCTTATCTTAATCTTCATTCTCAAGATCTGGCCAACTGCCTTGTAGTAGGTCCGCCTGGTACTGGTAAATCCGTATTTTTAGGTTCACTGCTGACATCATTCTTGCAGTACACAGGTCTTAAGGCCTTTGTATTTGACAGAGGATATTCATTCTACGGGCTTGGCAGAGCTTTAAATGCCACCCATGTAACGCTTGATAAGGAAAGTGATGTAAGGTTCAGTCCTCTTTATGATCTTGGGGATGATAATGCAAGACAGGAAGCAACTGATTTTGTGCTAAACCTGTTCTCTCAGAGAGGTCTTGAGATTACTCATGAGTATGCTCAGTCTGTCTCAAAGAGTATTGGTCTGCTGTCAACTATGGACAGTGACAGGCGCAATCTGAGTACACTGTATACGCTTCTGCCAAATCATATTCTAAAGTCTTTCCTGTTTCCCTATCTAGGAAATGGCAGAGGCACATCGATTATTGACGGTACTGGTGATATGAATATTTCAAGCAGGATCACCATCTTTGAATGCGCTGACTTTCTTGAAAAGAATGATCTCTTTTTATATCCGACACTGCACTCAATATTTGCCCTGATAAACAGAAAGCTCAAGGATTCAGCTGCAGGGCTAATCATCATCGATGAGGCCTGGCAGATGCTGTGCAACAGGCTGTTTTCTGATGTCTTTGTTACCTGGATAAAAACTCTAAGAAAGCACAATGTTGCTGTGGTGATTGCAACTCAGTCCATATCCGATCTTAGCCGATCTGAAAAACTCTCTGATTTTCTGGACTGTATAAAAACAAGAGTTTTTCTGCCAAATAAAGATGCCACAGGACCGGTCCTGTCTGATTTTTATAAAAGACTGTCTCTTGAGGATAACGCCATAAAGGCAATAGCTCAGGGGCAGGCCAAAAAGGATCTGTTCATTCACAAGGACGGGTATTTCATGCCATTCAATCTTGCTCTGTCTGAAAGCGAACTTAAGGTTCTGTCTCTGACAGGAAAAGACAGGCAGATGATTGATGAGAGCTATGCATTGCACGGAAAGGATTTTGTCTGGAGGCTTTAATGATTGCAAAGAACAGCTGTGCAGCAGGTGCAGCCATGAATAATGCGCTGACTGTCTGTGAGAGTGAAAAGGACAGCCGAATTCAGAGATTTGCATCTGAAAGTCAGAGTTCCAAAGAAAAGGCATCTATATCGTATTCAGCGCTATCTCTTGTTTTTTTGTCTCTCTCTCTTGGCTTTTTAAGTCTTGGCTTTTCCATTATGAACAGCTACAGGAGCATGTATGTTCCTTATCTTGTGACAGTGGACCGGCAGGGATCGCTTATTGATCATGGTCTTATCAGACCTTCGTTTTCCGTTAGTGCAAACATGAAGTCATCCTTTGCCTGTGATTATATTGAAAAGCTTTATTCAGTCTCGTCAGATAAGGAACTGCAGTACAGATACCTAACTGAAGTATTCGCCATGACAGCCATGAAATCTCAGGCTTTTGGCTTTATTGAGGAGTATTACACCTCAAATGAGGTCTTATCAGATTCCTATTCGCACAGAACCGTAAGAATAGATTCTGTAGCCTCACTGTCAGACAGTACCTTTCTGATTGAGTTTTATGTACCTTCGGTCAAAAGTTCAGCATCATTTTCAGGACGCTATAAATCAAAGCTGACATTAGAGCTAAGAGAGCTTGATTATGATTCTCTTGAAGAGCTCAGACTCAACCCGCTTGGTATTTTTGTAACCGAGATTACTCTGTCAAAAATATTTGAGGATAACCAATGAGATTAGCAGCAGGCTTGATTTTTTCAGTTGTACTCTGGGGCAGTGTACAGGCAGATGAGTTTTATAACGCCTATTCTGAGACTGATGACGTCTCCTACCTTGATGAGCAGGATCTCAGGACTTTAGGAAAACTCAAAACTCTGGAGAGCACCAAGCTCAAGGGGGAGGCTCTGAGTGCTGGTAAGGTTGTTTTTACCTATGGTTCTGGAATTCCTACTGTGGTATGTGCGATTCTGGAACTTACAGATATCTCCATGCAGGAAGGGGAGAGGATCCTCTCTGTTCAGCTTGGGGATGCTGTCAGATGGAATGTTGAGAGTGCAGTATCAGGAGAAGGCTCCACGAGAGTTGAGCATCTTATTGTCAAAGCTCTTGATTCAGCCCTGAAAACCTCAATGCTGGTAACAACAGACAGGAGAACATATCATTTCAGACTCAAGTCTACTGCTCATGACTTTATGCCTGCAGTGAGCTTTTATTACCCTAATTCAAAGCTAAAAAAGAGCCGATCCCACACTGATTATGCTGCAAGGCAGACTCCCATGTATACCTACAATGCCTCATCAGATGATGCTACTGGCACATCTGACCTGACTGTGCGCTACTCATCTGATACCTCTATGGCAGATGCTTCCTCACCCCGTTCTTACAACTACAGCTATGACGGTGACGAGAGAATTCTGCCTGTCAATGTCTTTGATGACGGTCAGAGGACATATATTCAGATGTCAAAATCTATAAGAAGCAATGAGCTTCCGGCTCTGCTTGAGGTTACTGATTCTGGCGGTTTTATCTTTGGTGAGGAGAGACTGTCTGCTGTCAACTTCTCTGTATCAGATAACACCTATGTCATTGATGGTCTGTATACGCATCTTAGACTTTGTGCAAATCATTCAGGATCAGGCATAAGTGCAGATATTATGAGGCTTGGCTAGAAAATGAAGAAGCAGATTAAAAATCAATTCATGTCAAAAAGGCTTCCAAAATATCCAATGATGGTGGCTTTGGCATTCTTCTGTGTTTTTACCATTGTTCTTTATGCGATGACCGTTAGCAAAATGGGCAGTAATGAGAAAAGTTCTTTTTCAGAGACAAGGAAAAAGGAAAGTCTTGAGGGAAACCTTGCCTTTGCCAAAAAAATAAGGGCAGGAAGTGACAGGGCTGTGATCGGTAGTACTCAGCATAAGCTGTCAAAGCAGGATGCCTCTGTTCTTGTTAATAAAAAAGAGAAGAACAGTTTACAGCTTGGCAGTGGGATCAGTGTTCTTGATGAGGAGAACTTTTACAAGGGCTATATTCAGTATCAGGACAGAAACAATTTCATTGACAGGACATCTGAGAGAAAAAGTGGCTATGAAGCAGATGCTGATGTAGGCTTTGTCAGCGCACAGAACAATATGTCAAAGGAGAGAGTAAAGAAGGGGGCAGGACATGAACGCAAGTCCACTCAAGAGAGCGTAAATCCTGATCTTGAGGCTATAGGAAAGGCAAGACAGGATCTCTTTTTGCAGGCTATAAAGGCGCCCTCTAAAGTCAGCCTATCAGCCGTTTCTCAAGGCAGTGCATCATCAGACACACGATCTCAGGCAAAAGGCTATGACAGAAGCTACAGAGATCTTAGTCTTGATGACAGACAGAATGCAGGTGATGACAGCTATAAATCACAGGGGTTTAAAACACTAGATAGCTACGCTGTATTAGATCAGAAAAGCTATATATCTGACAGCGAGGTTATCTATCCTAAATCTCCCTACGCCCTGATGCAGGGTAGCGTTATTCAGGCTGTTCTTATTACCGGCATCAATTCTGAGCTGCCAGGACAGATCACAGCTCAGGTTACCCGTGATATCCGTGACAGTATTCAGGCAAGACATCTTCTGATACCAAAGGGATCCAAGCTTATAGGTCAGTATGGTTCTTCAGCATCTTTTGGTGCTAGCCGTGTTTTTGCCGGATTCAACAGAATAATCTTTCCTGACGGCTCTTCAGTAGCATTAGGTGCAATGCCAGGTCAGTCTACAGACGGCTATGCCGGATTTGATGCCAGTGTGGACAACCACTATATGAAAACTATCTTTAACTGTGTTCTCCTCTCTGCAATTACCAGTTCAGCTCAGAGTATGGAATCTAAGTATCAGAATGCCAATGGCTCTGATATCACTGTTTCAAGAACAGCAAGGGAACTTTCATCAAATCTCTCAGAAGCTCTGTCAAATATCATTGAAAAGAACATCAATCTGTCACCTACACTGACCATTGCGCCAGGTTATGTCTTTTCTGTTGCTCTTACAAAGGATCTTTTTTTTAAATCGCCTTACGGACTGTCAGAACATGAATACTACATTGATTAAATCAGCACTAATACCTATCTTTTCTCTGATGATTCACTCATCATCTTACGCTCAGACAAATGATGCTATTTTAAGTCAGATGTCAGATCGTTTGCGCCAGACACTTGATCTTCTCAGGGTATGGTCCAATGATAATCTTTCCAAGTCTGAAAAGCTTGAGAAGTATCTTACAAACGAATATTCAAGAGATAACGCAAATTCAGCCTACATCAACAAGGAAGCCTGGGATGAGGTCAAGGCTCTCAATCAGAACTCTCTGATGCTGCTTGAGGCAAGCTACGCTTTTGCCAGAAAAACAGAGTCAGCCTCAGAATATATCAGCGATTCAATCAGAACTAGTGCCTGGGATGAGTGCATAAAAGAGGATGACTGCTCCTTTGTAAAGCTAAATGAGATGATGGACAAGGAGGCACTTGAGCTGTCATCCTATGCAAAGAATAATGCGCACAAGACACAGCAGATGCTTCTTGAGAGCATTGATAAGCTCAATGAGCTGTGCTCTGAGTCTAAGGAGGCTCCTGGTCTTAACAGCTCGATTGATACTCTCTCAAAGGTCAATTCCACACAGGCAAGTGCCCTGGTATCTCTTACAAGTCAGGTTTCAAATCTGGTGAGGATCACAGCTCATGATTACCAGAGCAGACTTCAGGATAATGAGATTGTCAAAAAATCTGATGAGCTTTATTACGCCGATTCTGGAAAATTAAAGTCTCCTCATCTTGAAATGAGACTAGAGCACTATGAGTAAGTACCTTCTACTGCTGCTTTTGGTTATCTGTCCTTGTGTCTTTGCTCAGGAGTATTCGCTAAGTCCAGAGGGCATTATCAATAATCTTGCAACTGATTTTATAGGCTCGATATCAAAGTCCGCCGCTCCGATAAAGAGTGCTGCAAACAGGCTTTTCTGGACACTGATGCCGATTTCTCTTGTCCTGATCGGTATCAGGTGCATTTTCAAGGATGGCAACATACAGCTGTTTTTCTACGAGCTTGTCAAACTTCTGATAATAAGCGGGCTTTACCTTTTCATGCTAGATAACGGTGTTGCAATCGGTCATTCAATAGTAGATTCCATGACCTCTGTGGTGACAGATTCAAATACAGGTCCATCTGAGCTTGTTGATATGACTTTCAATATGGCTTCAAGCCTATACAGCAAGGTTGTGGACAATTATTTCAATCCGGTGACCAAAGCTATTCTTATTCTGCAGGTGCTGGCCTTTGAGATAATAATGTTTCTTCTGATCATAAGGTACACCATTGTCTTTATCTGCGCTCATGTGCTCTGTATATGCGGTATTTTCGTATTAGGCTTTGGAGCCTTCTCATATACAAGATATATAGCTTTTAACTACCTCAAATATATTGTATCTGTTTCATTAGAACTTATGACCATGATCATTATCTGCAATGCAGGATCATATGTACTCTCTGATCTTGAAGGACAGTGTGAAAAGCTTGTAGAGCAGGGAAGCAGTATTACAGCCACGGAACTGTCAGTGATCATCTTTACAGCTCTGTTTATGTACGCTCTTGGAAGGTCTCTGCCTCAGCTTGTAGGTCAGCTAGTATCAGGCACGCCTCTGAAGACATCAAACAGCGGATTGAGTTTTATGAATTTCAGGCCAGCTCCTGGTGCCTCTAGAGCTGGAAAATAAAAATCCCAGGCAGCAGATACTGCCTGGGACTGTGATTAAGTACCCTAACTAAGGTTAGGTCTTATTTCTTTAAAGCCAGTCTCTGTGCTCTCTTGCAGGCTGCTGCTGTAAAGATAACGTCAGTAGAGCTGTTCAGGGCAGTTTCAGTTGAGTCCTGAATTACACCGATGATAAAGCCGATACCTACAACCTGCATTGCAATGTCATTAGGAATTCCAAAGATTGAGCAGGCAAGAGGGATCAGCATCAGTGAACCGCCGGCTACACCTGAAGAGCCACAGGCACAAAGGATTGAGGCTACGCACATCAGGAAAGCAGATGCAAAGTCAATTTCAATACCAAGAGTATGAGCTGCGGCCATTGTCATGATAACAATGGTGATACCTGCACCTGACATATTGATTGTGCAGCCTAAAGGAATAGAAATTGAGTAGGTTGACTTGTCAAGTTTCATCTCTTCGCAAAGAGCCAGATTTACAGGCAGGTTAGCTGCAGATGATCTTGTGAAGAAGGCGCAGACACCTGATTTTGCAAGACACTTGAATACGAGTGGATATGGATTCTCGTGAGTTATGGCAAATACCAGGATTGGGTTGAAGATAAATGCTACCATCAGGAATGTTGCAACCAGAACTGCAACTACATGAACATAGTTGAGCAGGTTTGCAAAGCCGCCTTCCTGTGTGCATGAAGAGTATACAAGTCCGAATACGCCTAAAGGGGCAAATCTGATAACCATTCTGATAACACCAGATACGGAGCTTGCCAGATCATCAAGAACACGCTTTGTATTCTCGTGTGCTACTCTGAACATGATACCAAGAGCGATAGACCACATCAGGATTGCGATATAGTTACCGTTGATAAATGCAGAAACAGGGTTCTCAACTGCCTGGTTCACAAAGTTGATGAGAACCTCGCCGATGCCTGATGGAGCAGAAACATTTGCATTTGAAGCAAGTTCTGTAAATGTGCTTGGGAAAATGTAGCTCATTACAAGAGCAAGACCGCCTGAAATTAGCATTCCCACAAAATACAGGGCAATAATAGGCTTCATTGAGGTCTTCTGACCAGACTGATGCTTGGCAATTGCAGCTGATACAAGAACAAACACCAAAATAGGGGCAACAGCCTTCAGAGCCTTGACAAAGAGTACGCCAAGAGTAGGGATTACTGCCTTGTCGTCTGGATATACATAGGCTGCAAGAATACCAAGAATAAGACCGATAACGATCTGCAGAATAAATGGCACTCTGTTTAGAGTTGTGGCAAATGGACCTTTAGGATTTTCAGATTCTAACATTTTTACTTCCTTTTTTTATATGGCCAAAAGCTGGCCTTTCTTTAAATTCTGTGCATTTTACAGACAAAATAGAAATAAATGTATGACGTGCATTATGTAATTGCACATTGCACACAATAGGTGCGAGTACAGGCATCTGGTTTTTAACAGGGGGACAGATAAAAAATCTTGAATTTTAGATTTATAGCTAATAATCTGGAATTTCTTTAGGTAAATTTTGGAAAAATTTTTAGCCTTGTATTATAATCTTGCTGATTTTAGCTTACAGCTTAAAAGATTTTATTGTTAATGAACACATACAAATTAGGTACCACCAATGATCTATTCTAAAGAAGTAGAGAATATGTGCCCTGTAACCAAGGGTGCATACCATGGTCCTGCTCCAATTCCTGAAGAGGGTAAATGGGTTCAGGCTAAAGAAATCAAAGATATCAGCGGATTAACCCACGGTGTGGGTTGGTGTGCACCTCAGCAGGGTGCCTGCAAGATGACCTTAAACGTAAAAGACGGCATCATTCAGGAAGCTCTTGTTGAGACAATCGGCTGTTCAGGTATGACTCACTCAGCTGCTATGGCATCAGAGATCCTGATCGGCAAGACTCTTCTTGAAGGTTTAAATACCGATCTTGTTTGTGATGCTATCAACACTGCTTACCGTGAGCTTTTCCTCCAGATCGTTTACGGCCGTACTCAGACTGCTTTCTCAGAGGGCGGTTTACCAGTTGGTGCTTCTCTTGAGGATTTAGGTAAGAATCTGCGTAGCCAGGTTGGTACCATGTTCGCAACTAAGGATAAGGGTCCACGTTACCTGGAAATGACTGAAGGTTACGTTACCCGCGTTGCTTTAAATAAGAATAACGAGATCGTAGGTTACGAGTTCGTAAACTTAGGCAAGTTAATGGATCTGTTAAAGTCAAACCCAGAGCTTTCTGGTAAAGACGCAATCGCTAAGGTCCAGGGCCACTATGGTCAGTGGGATAATGCCGCTAAGTATATTGATCCAAGAAAAGAATAACGAGGTACTCAAAGATGGCATTATTTGAAAGTTATGAGCGTCGTATTGATAAAATCAATGGTGTATTAGCTCAGTACGGTATTAAGTCTGTTGAAGAGTGTAAGGAAATCTGCGCTCAGTACGGTTTAGACCCATACAAGACAGTAGGTGACATTCAGGGTATTGCTTTCGAGAACGCAAAGTGGGCATACACTGTTGGTGCTGCTATCGCTTTAAAGAAAGACTGCAAAGTTGCTGCTGATGCTGCTGAAGCAATCGGTATCGGCTTACAGGCTTTCTGTATTCCAGGTTCTGTAGCAGAGGATCGTAAGGTAGGTTTAGGCCACGGTAATTTAGGTGGTATGCTTTTACGTGATGAGACCAAGTGCTTCTGCTTCCTAGCAGGTCACGAGTCATTCGCTGCAGCAGAAGGCGCTATCGGTATCGTTCGTAACGCAAACAAGGCTCGTAAGACTCCATTACGCGTTATCCTAAACGGTTTAGGCAAGGATGCAGCTCAGATCATTTCACGTATCAACGGCTTCACCTATGTAAAGACCAAGTTTGATTACTACACTTCAGATCTGAAGATTGTTGAAGAGATCAAGTACTCAGATACTGAGCGTGCCAACGTTCGCTGCTTCGGTGCAGACGATGTTCGTGAAGGTGTTGCAATTATGCATCACGAGGGTGTTGACGTATCTATTACCGGTAACTCAACAAACCCAACACGTTTCCAGCACCCAGTTGCAGG
>JBJFET010000089.1:0-37859 GCA_051891035.1 Succinivibrio sp.
GGAATTTTGAGGTGATAAGTCCAAGTACTACAGTCTGATCTTTTATAAATCTTAATGGTTTAAAATCACCTGCTCTGTCTGAATCATACTCAAGGAAGAATCCGTCAACATTGCACTTTCCAAAGAGTAACTGTGCGACAGGTTCATAACCGCCGGAACTGAACCATGTAGAACGGAAGTTTCCTCTGCAGATGTGCATGGTTAGAGTTAGATCGTCTTCTTTTGCATCAACAATTCTGTTTATAACCTTTACGTATTGCTCCTGCACTTTTTTAAGATCACGTCCGTAACCTGAGTACAGTGCTGATTTTTCTTCAGAGCAGAATTCTCCCCATGAAGTATCGTCTATCTGCAGGTATCTACATCCGTGGCTGTAGAGAATTTTTACGCAGTCAATCCAGGCATTAGCTATATCGTCAAAGAGCAGGTCGTCATTATCCTTATAAAGCTCAATAGGCTCATAATCCTTATTTCTTACCACGCAGATCTGATAGAGCATGGAAGGTGAAGGAATGGTGTATTTGATAAGAGTGTCTTTTGCTATCTTTTTGAGTCTGTCAAAGGCTTCAACAAAAGGATGGGACTCAGAGAATCCGATTTTACCTGCAATACGTACGGTTTCAGCCTTTGGCTGCACTCCCTCAAAATGTGTTGACCAGTTCTTTGCTCCAATGTGTTCAATTCCATCTAAGGCTGCCAAAAAGTCCAAATGCCAGAAAGAACGACGGAATTCTCCATCGGTTACGGCTTTCAGCCCATACTGTTTTTCAAGTTCAACTAGACGGGCGATTTGGTCATCTTCAATTTTTGTTAGATCTTCTTTTGAGATTAGATTCTTGCTGTACAGATTTCTTGCAGAAGTGATTTTCTCAGATCTTAAAAAAGAGCCTACATGATCAGCTCTGAATGGGGGGAGAATATGAGACATAGATACTCCTTTCGTAAAAACTTTTTAGAAAAATAAAATGATCACCTTTAATTTTGGATCATGTCAGGAATTTTTCTAATACTAATTTAAAATAGTTAGCAATAGGTAATAACTATATGCAGGAATGTGATGATATCTCAATTTCCTACGATTTTTTGAGATTTTCATAACCACTCCTTCTTATCAGGGGGCAACTTTTCTATCGCGCAACATTTGTAGAGACATAAAAACAAGTAAGTTCGATTCTCGGTATCAACACCATCTAAAACAATACAATCACAAATAACACTTTGGACAGACTGCTCCTATGGTGCCTTTTTGCATTTGCAGCTGCTGCAGTCATATGTAACAGGCCTGTCTTAATACCAGTATTTTCCACAATACCCCATCTTTGGCAGATCAAGAACCATAACCATAAAACTTCACTTTTAGTAACAGCAATAGCTTCAATATAGACATTACATATTCGATCTTGCTGGTTTTGCTCACATCTGTAGGGGCTTACATCAGATTTAATATCATCTGATTTAAATTATTTCGCCAATTGCCGTTAAGCGACATTATTATTTTGTTTTGGTTAATATTGTGTATAAAAGCAATAACGATATGGTGATATTTGGAATATTTTTATTGTATATCATTTAGTTATCTGCATTTATGTACTAACAATACTGTTTGTTTCTAGATAAAGAATACTGATAGCTTCTTAACGTTCTTAAAGCTGCCTGTTTTATCATTTTGAATTTCAAAATAATTAAAAGATAGATTTGTAATTATGATCTCATTGTTAAATTGAATGGTCTTCTATAATGATTAATATTCGCAACGTTACGATGCTAATACAGGATATCTATAGGAGTTAGCATGAACTTTTTTAATGCAATGACAGTAAAAAGACGCATTCTGTTACTGATTGCAGTTCCTACTGTGGCGCTGTTACTTCTGTTAGGAAAATTTGTTACAGGATCTCTTTCTTATTACAGCAATATGAAAGATATGGTGGTAGCGCTTCACTATGTGCAGAATCTAGTACCTGTGTTATCCGCTCTGATTGATGAACAGGATGCCTCTTCAGCTTTTATTTATGGCGATGATTCTAGTGCTGCAGACAATAAAGACAAAATGATGAAGGCAAGAGAGGTTACTGATTCTCACCTGAATGAATTAAAAAATTTCATGAAAGAGAATTCTGCTGTAATGGTTGAAGTTTTTGGCAGTCAGTCAGCCATTGATGAATTAAATCTAAGAATTGGTACTCTGGAATATATAAGAGAGGTTGCTTCAGCAAGATTACCTAGTTCTGATAATTACAAAAATGTCTTTAATGGTCATACCATTTGGGCTGGTATTGATATCTCCAGACTGGCTGATGCTCTGTCTGACACTACATCCTATGCTACAGCATTCGCATCTCATGATCCTGATGTTGTTAACGCTGCCAATGCTTATTTCTGGATCTTAAAGGCTCAGATGTCATGCCTTAATTTACATAATGAGATCAGCAATATAATTAAGGATGGTTCAAGGCCATACAATTTCGGTCAGATCATGCATAATCGTGCCCTGGTACTGAATTTTACCTCTTCATTTAACAGCTACGCCAATGACGAGCAGAAAGCTATCTTTAAACGAATTATGGTAGATTCTTCACTTGAATCACAGATCACTGATGTTTACTGGAAGGCTTTTGACTCATATCAGTTGTTTGGAAAAGAGGGGAATGAGAATAAGCTTGATGCCGGCACTGACTGGCCTGACCTTAATGCAAAGATCAAAAATGCCTATAAACAGATTAACTCAGAAGTGCTCAACAGTCTTCTGTCACTTGGTGAATCAAAGAAATCATCAGCATCATCTGAACTTGTCTTAATTGTAGGCATATGTGTTCTCCTGATCATTCTTGTGGAGGTATTTGCCTTTACAGTTTTAAAGAGTATTATCTCAAGTCTGTCCTCATGGCAGAGCATTATGCAGCATCTTGCAAGCAGCAAGGATATGACCATGAGACTTGATGATAAGGGTAATAATGAACTCTCTAAGATGGCACTATCTTTTAATAACCTTATTCAGTCATTTAATGATGCGCTGTGCAGCGTAAGAAAAGAGGTTGATACAGCATGTAATTCTGTAAATGAAGGTGTTGCTAAAATGCAGGATACCCATTCTGCCTGTCAGGAGCAGATGGCCTCAACTGATACTATATCTGCTGCCATGCATCAGATGTCTGCCAATATCAGTGAGGTTTCAAAGGTTGCTCAGGATGCAGCTGATGGTGTTAAGGTTGCTCATGATTACTCAATTTCCTCAGAATCAAGCTGGAACGAGTGCCGTGAATCTCTTGAGGATCTGACAGCTGGTCTTAAAGGTGCTAGCGAATCTGTTGTTGAACTCAATGCTGAAACAGAAAGAATTTCAAGTATTCTAGATATTATTCAGGGAATAGCAGAGCAGACTAATCTTCTGGCATTGAATGCTGCAATTGAGGCTGCAAGAGCAGGTGAGAGCGGAAAAGGATTTGCTGTGGTGGCAGATGAGGTCAGAACTCTGGCTATGAAATCTCAAGACTCCACCAAGAAGATCAGAGCTCAGATCGATAATCTTGTTAAAGGCGCCAATTTTGCCAACCAGAAGATGGAACAGCTGTTAAAAGATGGTGAATCAAGTGTGAATATGGTGATAGGAGCTGCTGATTCGTTTACACAGATTAGGCTTGAACTTGACAAAATTACCGATCTGACAGCAGTTCTGGCCTCATCGGCAGAGGAACAGGCATCTGTATCAAACCACATTTCAGAACGTGTAGTTGCTATCAAGGATTCCTCAACTGCAATTCAGGAGTCTGCAAACGAGACTGCGCAAAGTCTGAATCATCTGACTACAGATTTCTCTTCTCTTGTAAATACAGTTAATCAGTTTAAAGTTGAAAGCATGTAAATGTAATATGTTATTTGGGCCACCTAAGTTAAGTGGCCCTTTTTATTATTGCGTTTTTCTCAGAACTTTATATTTAATGTCCAGAATAAGCCTAATATTGAGGTGTTAAATTATCAGTGCGCAGAAAAGAAAAAAGTTCGCAATGCGAACTCTTGAGGATTGGTTGCGGGGGCAGGATTTGAACCTACGACCTTCGGGTTATGAGCCCGACGAGCTACCAGACTGCTCCACCCCGCGTCAAATTGTGTGCATATAATAATATCAGAAGTCCCTGATGTCAAGTAATTTGTGATTAATTTCCAAATTTAATTAACCTGATAAGGTAGCAGGAATAAAATTTGCATGATAATGGGAACAAAAGGATAACTGACAATACCATCAGGTATTGCCAGCCTGGAGTTAATAAGAAAATGTATTATTCTTTTACAGCAGAGAAGACAGAGTTATCCCCACCAAATGGGTTTGATACGTAACGCTCTGCATCCCAGTCATTGTCATACTTTACAGAGTTATCTTCAAAAGTGTACTTGAATCTGTACTGGTATGATGGCTGCTCTCCCTCATTAACGGTGATGGAACCCTTGAATGTGCCATTTTTCTGTGCCTTCATGGCAACAGGTTGCCAACCGTTATGCTCACATAAAAGATCAATCTTCTTTGCGTTCTGAGCTGCCACCTTCTTGATGGTGAATGTAACTGTTACCTTGCTGTCCTTGGTAAACTTTTTAGAAACGCTCATCGTTTTCTCCTTAACTTTACTAGCACCGCATGTAAGATCAATCACTTCATGGACTACTTTCGGTACTTTGTTTTTCTACACAATCCTATTTTATGGCATTTTATCCTTGTTTTTCTATTTTTTACGGGTAAAAACACCGATTATGTTGCTATTGTGTGAAGTGTGCCATATTTTTGTGCGCCTTAAAATGAAAAGAATTTACATTATCAATTGTTAACCTCTTGTAATGAAAGATAAATAATTGCCGTGTTTGTAAGCGTTTTCGCTTTCTTAATTTTATTACGTTGACTTAATATTGTTTTAAATCAATAAGATACAAAAACAATTGTGAAGGATAAAACATGTTTGTGACTTAAAAACGTAAATATTTTTCAATTAACTTTTTTGTAAATTCCCGCCTCATATAAAAGCCTCTTGGTCGGGTTCTGATAACCTCTCCATCAGGTCCGATGCATTCTGTCAGTGCCTGACCGTTAGCAGCCTTGGGCCTCATCTGAATAATCTGACCAAGCCTTGCGTTTATCTGATTGACGCAGCCAGTTTTAACGAGCTCGTATAGTTCATTGAAATCACATCTGAGCTGTTTTAGCTGGTTATCGTCCGGGGTAAAAAAGAAGTATCCTTCGATTTTTCTTTCTGTAAAATCCATGTTTTTTTCTGCGCTTATAAGAATGAACAGAACTCTTAGAATTTTTGAGTAAAGTGCAGAGTTTTCAAAAGTCAGTGACCTAATATTAGTCAGAGGAGCGTGGCATAGAAAAGTTGATTCAAGTGGCTCAAGTGATCTGTTTACCGGTATGGTCTTAAGCTCAAGTCCAAGTTCAGGAAAATCAGGAATAGGCAGATTCTGAGCACTTGCTCCTAGAATAATTTCAAGTAGCTCTCCTGTAAAACCCTTTCCGTGCGTAGGTGAAATGGGGAGTGGCAGTTGAGCCCTCTTTGCAAGCTCTGCTATGGTTTTGCCCATTATAGAATCAAGATTGGCTATAAGTTCTTCAAAAGTTTTTGGACTTTTGCAAAGGAGTTTCTGATTGGTTCTTGTCACCGTAAATTTCCTTAAAAAATAAACAAAAAGCTCGGTTTTGGTCACTCTAGAATTTATACAATCTTGCTATAATAGATTACAGCAGATCTTTGTATTTTTACAAAGAATATATAAGTTTAAGACTAGGCGGTTTTTGTGATAGATAAAGATGGGTACAGACCAAATGTTGGTATCGTAATCTGCAACCGCAAAGGTCAGGTATTATGGGCAAGACGCATCAGGCAGAACTCCTGGCAGTTTCCTCAGGGAGGAGTTGACAGAGGAGAGAATCCTGAAGATGCCATGTATCGAGAGCTGTACGAAGAACTGGGGCTTGACAGATCAGATGTGACTTTGCTGGCTTCAACAAGATTCTGGCTAAGATACAGACTTCCTAAACGCTTGATAAGGTGGAATGAGAAACCTGTCTGCATTGGACAGAAGCAGAAATGGTATCTGCTTACACTGAACAAGGACAGATCAAATCATATTGAATTTAGCAGGGAAGGTCATCCTGAATTTGACGACTGGCGATGGGTCAGCTACTGGTACCCGGTTCGTCAGGTTGTTGCATTTAAGCGAGATGTTTACAGAAAAGTTTTGACCGTGTTTTCTCAGGCTGCAATGTTCAGCGGTCATAAAACCGGTGAAAACAGAAAAACAGGTAAAAACAGGAAGGGATAAAAGTGGAAAATAAGCAAAGTTCAATTTTACTTGCCCTCAGACAAATCATTCAGGAGGTCTCAACAAAGAGCTCTTTTGAAGATACTGTTACAACTCTTGTTGAAAAAATCAGAAGCTCGACTCATTCTGACTGTTGCTCACTATATTTGCTTAACAGCAGAAAAAGTCTGTTAAGACTGGCAGCTACAGATGGTTTGCAGAAAGACTCTATTGGTAAGGCTTCTCTGATGGTAGGTGAGGGTCTGGTCGGACTGGTTGCTCAAAAAGAGGAACTTTTGAATCTTGCTGATGCTCCGTCCCATCCTAACTTTAAGTATCTTCCTGATGTGGGAGAGGATGAGTTTTTATCCTTCCTTGGCGTTCCTGTCATAAATCAGGGGGAACTTCTGGGGGTACTCGTAATTCAGTGCAAGCAGAACAGACAGTTTAACGAGCAGGAAGAAACTTTCCTTATCACACTCTCAGCTCAGATTGCCTCAATTATCTTTGTAAACAGATCAAGCAAGGAAACCGGTTCTGACTTTAACAACGGAAAAAGATACAAAGGCAAAACTGGTTCAGGTTCAATTGCCATTGCACAGGCAGTGGTTTATAAACCACCGGTAAATTTTGAAACTATGCAGATTGTTTATTCTGATGACAAGGAAATTCAGTCAGAACTCTTTCATCAGACAATCTTCCAGCTTCAGATGGAGATGGATATTGCAAATCTGCATCTGCAGGAAACATCTCATCAGGAAGCATCGTCAGGCTATATGTCAGGTTATGGCAGCATGCTAAATGACCTAACCTTTGAAGAAGATGTTGATCAGGAGATTTTCTCTCAGGGAATAGTTGCAGCCTCAGCTATCAAGATTGTTGCTCAGCGACGAATGGATGAGGCAGGACAGGCAGGTCAGACCGAGAGAGTAAGAGACATCAGAGATTTTGCAGGTATTCTTATCACAAGACTTGTTCATCTTGCTCCAAAAGAATCCGAGCTAAGCTCTCCTGTAGTTCTTGTGGTCAAGAGCATGCCTGCAGCATTGGTTGCAGAAATGCCTCATGAAAAGATTGCAGGCTTTGTATGCGTGGACAATGCAACCTCAGCCCATACTGCAATTTTGGCAAGAGATCTTGGTATTCCGGCTGTAATTGACGTTAATCTTGATCTGAACGATGTTGATGGAAGAACAATCATTGTTGACGGACAGAATGCAGAGGTTATAGTTGACCCTTCATCAAGTGTTGTAGATGAGTACATGCAGCTCATATCTCAGTCTCGCCAGCAGCATGCTCTATTTGAGACCGAGAAGTGTGAAAAGGGGATTACCCTTGATGGCAGAAGAGTCAATATTCAGCTAAACGCCGGATTAAACCATGAAGGAGATGATTTGGCAGCACAGACAGACGGTATCGGTCTGTACAGAACTGAAATAGCCTTCATGCTAAGCTCATCAATGCCATCTGAGGAGCAGCAGATAGGATGGTACAGAACACTGCTTTCTCAGTTTGCAGGTTTGCCTGTGTGCATGAGGACTCTGGATATAGGCGGAGACAAGAGTCTTCCTTACCTGCCAATAGAGGAAAAGCAGAATTCTGCTTTAGGTTGGAGAGGTATCAGAGTCTGCATTGATCAGCCAAACCTGCTCAAAACACAGTTAAGAGCAATGATAATTGCCAATATAGACTACGGAAATCTTGAGATCATGCTGCCAATGGTTTCACGTCTTGAAGAGGTGCTTATTGTAAAACGCATTCTCAAGGAAGCAATCCGTGAGGTTGAGGAGGAGCAGCGCAAGGCAGTTCCCCGCCCAAGATTTGGTGTAATGATTGAGGTTCCATGTGTAGCGCTTATTCTCGACGAGCTTGCTGCAGAGTGTGATTTCTTCTCAATCGGTTCAAATGATCTGATACAGTATATGTTTGCAGCAGACAGATCGAATCCTAGGGTTTCAAAAATCTTTGATCCGTTCAATCCTGCATCTCTGCGCTGTTTCAAGTTCCTGCTTGATAAGACAAAGGTTCTGAATCGTCCGATATCAGTATGCGGCGAGCTTGCAGGATCACCTGTTGGATCACTGCTTCTGATGTCTCTTGGTTATCAGAATCTGTCTATGAACTATTCGCAGATTGCTAGAGTAAAATACATAACTCGTCACATCAATATAGCCGATCTGATGAGTATTGGTAAAAAGGCTCTGACTCTCAATTCTAGCGTCAAGATCAAGAGCCTGTATGTTGAATATGCAAAATCACAGGGTCTAGCTTCAGTGATAGATCCTAAAAACTATGATCAGAAATAGGAGCTAGTTGCTGTGAAGGTATACTTGGATTTATTAAGGAAAATCATGGAAGAGGGTACTGACCGAGAGGACAGAACCGGAACTGGTACCCGTTCGATTTTTGGTACTCAGATGCGTTTTAATCTTGAGGAAGGTTTTCCTCTTGTAACCACAAAGAAGTGCCACCTAAAATCAATCATTCATGAGCTTTTATGGTTTATCTCTGGTTCTACCAATATCAGATACCTTCAGGAGAATGGTGTTCGCATATGGAATGAGTGGGCAGATGAGAATGGGGAGCTAGGTCCTGTATATGGTAAGCAGTGGCGAGATTTTGAAACTCCAGACGGCAGACATATTGACCAGTTATCCAATGCCATTGATATGATCAAGAATCACCCGGAGTCAAGACGAATAATCGTCTGCGCTTGGAATCCGTCTGATGTTGATAAGATGGCACTTCCACCATGCCATACCTTGTATCAGTTCTATGTATCATCAGACAGAAAGCTCTCATGTCAGCTCTATCAGAGAAGTGCTGATATGTTTTTGGGGGTTCCTTTTAACATTGCAAGCTATTCTCTTCTGACCATGATGATCGCCAAAGAGTGTGATCTTGGACTAGGGGATTTTGTATGGTCTGGCGGTGACACTCATATCTACAAGAATCATTTTGAACAGGTTGAACTTCAGCTCTCGCGCACCCCAAGAGCGTTACCTGAGATGAATATTCTAAGAAAGGCTCCTTCAATATTTGACTACAGGTATGAGGATTTTGAATTAACAGGCTATGATCCATATCCTGCAATCAAGGCACAGGTATCAGTATAAGATGGTAGAAGTTTCAGGAAAAATCAAATGGCAGTCCCGCAGGGGCATGAGAGAATTGGATTTAATGCTACTTCCCTTTGTGGAAATAGATCTGCCTTTATGCGATGAGGCCATGCTCAAAGACTATTCAGATCTGCTTGAGGCTTCTGATCTTGAGCTTGTAAGATGGTTTAATGGTACGCAGGAGCCTGATACACAAAGTCGCAAGAGAACTGTTGAATTTATTAAAGAGTGTCATGCAAAGCGCATGGGTAGAGAAGGTGTTTAATGCTGTTTGACGAATTTGGTCTACCAGAATTTCTATTGGAGAATATTAAGAAACTAGGCTGGGACAAGCCGACTCCTATTCAGACTTTGGTGATACCTAAGGCCCTTGAGGGAAAGGATATTCTCGGTGGTGCTCCTACTGGAACAGGTAAGAGTGCTGCATTTTTGATACCGGTTATTTCCCGTCTGCTAGTTGAGAAGGGAAATGGAATTCAGGCAATTATTCTTGAACCTACAAGAGAACTTGCCTCTCAGGTGGAGAATGTATGTCAGGCTCTGCTGGAGGGCTGTTCTGAACTGACTGCAGGTACCATTATCGGAGGCGGTAGCCGTGAGACCCAAAGGGATAATCCAAGCTCAATAATTGCGGCAACACCAGGCAGACTGCTCGAATATATAGAGAAGGGCTGGATAGATACTTCAACAGTTCTTATGTTTGTTATTGATGAAGCTGATCGCATGCTTGACATGGGCTTTAGAGATGACGTTGCCAGAATCACAAGAGAACTGTACAACCGCTATCAGACACTACTGTTTTCTGCAACACTCGAAGGTGCCGGCATTGAGGAATTTGCTACCTCTGTATTAAATGATCCTCTTGAGGTTCATATAGGCACAGGTGCGCTCGAAGATGAAGTTCTACCTGAGAACCTGCAGTCAAGAGCATACTATGCGGCTGGAGATCCTCAGAAGGCAAATATTCTTATCCATCTTCTGACCACGGTAAGGGGCAAGTCCATTGTTTTTGTAAAGACCAAGGACAGACTGCAGAAACTGGATGCGCTGCTTAGAAGAAACCGCTTCAAGTGCGCAAGCCTTCAGGGAGCAATCTCCATGACAGAAAGAAAGGCTGCTCTGCGCAAGTTTACCGAAGAGGATGCAGATATCCTGATTGCAACAGATGTAGCTGCAAGAGGTCTAGATCTTCCTGATGTAACTCATGTCTACAATTATGATCTGCCTGCAAATGCGGCAATTTATGTACATCGAGCCGGAAGAACTGCAAGAGCAGGAGCAAAAGGTGTTGTAACAAGTCTGGTTTTAGCCGATGAGATTGGATTTTTAGAGAGTATCTCCCGATATACAGGAAAGGAGATAGAAAAGCGTTCCATTAGGAATGTGTGCGCAGAGTTTCCATCAAAAGATCCTAAGGTTCCGTCAAAGTCTGAGAAAAAGCGCGGCAGAGCAAGTATCGGTGGAAATGGCGGCTTCGATAAGAAGCGCAAGGATGAGGAAAAGAAACCTCATAAGAAAGAACGCCATAGAGATAAAAAGAACAAGGGAAAACCTGATTTTGCAGCAAAAAGAGCAAAAAAGGCAGCAAGACAGTTAAACAAGGATTCTCAGTAAGAGGGTAGAACATGGCTGTAACAATCATAAAAAATGCACGACTCCATGTAACATCAGAGGAATTTGTGGATGCAAGTTCATTTGCGATCATGGATCATCGAATAATCCCAATGGATCCTGCATTGCTTGAGGATGGAACAGCCGAAGAAATTGATGTAAAGGGAATGCATGTCAGCCCTGGTTTTATTGATCTTCTTGTAAACGGATGCGCTGGAGTTTCATTTGGCCAGACACCTTCAATAGAAGCATTAGAACAGATGCGTCGTTTTCAGACCATGAACGGAACCACAACCTTTGTTCCAACTCTTATTTCAGGTCCTAGAGAAAACTTTACAAAGGCTTTGGCTGCAGTTGCAGAGTTCAAGGAGAAGCATCCTTATATCTGTCCAGGTCTCCATCTTGAAGGTCCGTTTATTTCACAGTTGCATAAAGGATTTCATCCATCTGGATATATAAGACCGTTTACTCAGGCTGATCTTGATAATCTGAAAGCGCAGAAAGATGCTATTGCCTATATGACGATAGCTCCTGAGGTTGTAAAGGCAAAAAATATAGTCGATCTTCTGCAGAACAGAATCAGGCTTTCTCTTGGTCATTCTGCAACAACATATTTTGAGGCAATGCAGTCATTTAAGGCTGGCGTCAATAATGTTACTCATCTGTTCAATGGCATGAGACCTCCTGTAGGCAGAGAGCCTGGTCTTGTTGGTGCTACATTGCAGAGTGAAAAGACATTTGCAAGTATCATTGCTGATGGCAAGCATGTTCATCCGTCACTGGTGAAACTTGCCCATAGGATATTAGGTGACAGACTATATATTGTCTCTGATGCACAGTCTGTCGCAGGAATGCCAAAACAGCCTCAGTCATTTGTTGTTGGAAGCACAGAAATCTTTGTTGATAAACGCGGACTAATTGATGCAAAAGGAGCATTTGCCGGCACTAATATCAGCATGATTGATGGAGTGAAATTCCTGGTTAACAGCTGTGACTTTACATTGGATGAGGCACTGATGGCTGCTACCTATACTCCTGCAAGAGCTATCGGATTACAGGACACTGGTAGAATTGAAGGCGGCTTTATTGCAGATCTTGTTGTGTTTGATGATGACTTTAAGATCCAGTATGTAGTACAGAATGGATTTGTAAAGAGTATTGCTGAGCTTGTTTAATATGGCAAATATCCTTGACAGAATAGCAGCTGAAACAGATTTAACAAAATCAGAGCGCAAGCTTGCAGAGGTGATTTTAAAAGATCCTGCACAGGTTGTTAACGAGAATATAGCTCAGCTGGCAAAGCGGGCAGGAGTATCTGATCCTTCTGTATGTCGTTTCTGTCGTCGCTTTGGAGCAAACGGTTTTCCTGATTTTAAACTGGCCTTGACCTCAACATTAAGCGCTGAGAATATCAGAAGGGTAGAGAGTGTAAAGGCTGGTGATACAGTAGGCGATGTTATTTCCAAAGTTGTAGATGGAGCAAAAAGCGCTACGTCATCAGTTCAGCGAATTCTCGATGAGGCAACTGTTGCAAGGGTAATAGATGCCGTAAGTCAGTCCAGAAGAATAGTCCTTTTTTCTCAGGGACTGTCATCATTTGTAGCTGTTGATTTTGCTGCAAGAATGATGAATCTTGGATTTGTCTGTGAATCCTATACTGACAGACAGTCAATGTTGCTATCTAGCGTGTCATTAAGAACTGGAGATGTGGTAATAGCCATATCAGGAACAGGAGAGAATCAAGATGTGCTGATGTCTGCAAAAGAGGCACTATCAGCAGGAGCATGTGTAATTGGATTGTGTCCTGACGGGAGCTCCTTATCTGAAAACTCAACGCTTGTTTTAAAGTCTCCTCAGCAGATATCTGCTGCAGATGAATCATTTTTACAGAGTAGACTTCCCCTGTATCTATGTGCTCAGATCATTATAGGCGGAGTAATTCTAAGACGAGGCATGGCTATAGCGGACAGTAAAGAGAAGCTTATGAGTCTGAGAAATAAGGCCTACACTTCTCAGACATCTGAGGTTAACACTGAGGATAAAACTAAAGCTGATGACGGCTCTATCCGACCTGGAGCGCCAATTACAACTCTTGACTGGCATCCTTACTAAAAAAAGCAGTTAGCCTGAATAATGGTAGGAAAACAGCTTGAGGTCAATACTAACCATTTCAAGGTTCAAAAGGAGACGGCTCTATTTATCAGTAAGCTTATTAACAGCATCCACAGCAGGCCTGTATTGCATACTGTGGAAACTGTTCAATAGCTCCGTCTTTGAGTTACCACTTCTGCTTCTTTAAAGCGTTTTTGTATAACTCAATGTATTCCTTACATGAATCAGACCAGTTAAATCTAACTTTCATGGCGTTCTGCTTGATCCTCTTGAGTTCAACCGGATCTTCAAGATAAAGAATAAGAGTTCTTCTAAGGCAGGAGAGTAACTCTTCAGAGCTTGGATCATAGAACATAAATCCATTTCCAAGTTCTCTGTTGCTGTCATAATCAATAACAGTATCTTTAAGTCCTCCTACAGCACGAACAATAGGTAAGGTTCCATAGGCCAGAGAGTATATCTGATTCAGTCCGCAAGGCTCAAATATTGATGGCATCAGGAAAAAGTCTGACGCCGCTTCAATCTGGTGAGCAAGCATATTGTTGTATACAGGCTGGAATACCATTTTTCCTGGATGTCTGTCAGCAATTTCCTGCATCTGCTTTTGCAGATAAGGATCGCCTGTTCCTTCGATAACGACATGAACCTTGTGCTGCAGGAATCTGTCAAGAATAGGAAGCAGAAGGCCGATTCCCTTCTGATCGGTCAGTCTTGCAACCATTCCGTACATCGGGGTATCACCCATCTCAAGACCAAGTTTTCTTTGGAGCAGATATTTGCCTAAGACTTTCTGATCAAGGCTGTTTAAATCGTATCTGATCCTTAATAACTGATCTGTTGAAGGATCCCAGTCTGAGTAGTCACAGCCATTGACAATACCTGACAGATCATTCTGCCTGTCAAGATAGTTTTGAGTCATACCGTGGCCACCAAGATAAGTGGTAAGTTCACCTGCATAGCCTGGACTTACGGTATTGATTTTATCAGCGTAGAAAACGCCGCATTTGAGGAAATTTATGTAAGAGCCCTGCATGATGCGGTCGTTATAGATCTGGCTGATCTCTGGGAGAATTTCAATCTGTGATCTGTCAAAGGCTCCCTGAAAAGCACCATTATGAATGGTAATCACAGAGCGTGCTCTGCTCATATACGGATCATTTGCATATTTGATCCTGAGAAGCATAGGAGCAACTCCAGTATGCCAGTCATTGCAGTGAAGAATATCAAACCAGTAGTTAAGATGAGTGCAGGCATCCAGAGCTGCGGCAGAGAAAAATGCAAAGCGTTCACCATTGTCAGCATATGCCTGATTGTTATCTCCATACATTGAGGTTCTGTCAAAATAGCGAGGGCAGTCAACAAGCCATACCTCGACAATTTTATTTAGATACGTTCTTCTGATTTTGTATGGGATCCTGATTTTTTCGTTGGCAGCATCCTGATTTAATGTTCCCTGAGCGATAATCTCAAGGTTTTCGTAGTCCTTAATGGTTGTATAGCAGGGCATTACAACTCTGACATCATGGCCTTCAGACTGCAGCTGCAATGGCAACGCTTTTGCAACGTCAGCAAGACCTCCTGATTTCATTATTCCGGCTACTTCAGATGATAGCAATAGAATGTTCACAGCATTCCCCTTTATTATTAAAATCCTAGTTTCATTCCCTTAGGTATTACTATTATGCCATTTTTAGATATGCTGATCTCAGAATTATTTTGGGCTCTTATCAGAGCTTGATCCTGTTCATAGTTATAGCCAATGGAAAATCCTTCGGCAATTTCCACATATCTGTCCAAAATGACATTTCTGATTTTTGCATTCTTTCCTATTCTGTTATCGCCAATAAGGACAGATCCTTCAACACTTGCCCCATCACAGGCAGTACATCTGAATCCTAAAACAGATTTGTTGATATTGGCCCCATTGATTTTACAGCCTGCAGAAATAAGAGACATGGATACATGCGATTCATGATCAACCGTGTCAGTAAAGTCAGCCGGAGGCAGAGGCGGATAAAAGGTATGCAGAGGCCATTTTGGATTGTTCAGATTAAACTTTGGAGCATTGCCTAACAGATCCATATGGGCTTCCCAATAGCTGTCAATGCTTCCTACATCTCTCCAGTATGAAAAATCAGTATCGCCATCGATCACTATCCTGCTAAAGTCATAGACAAAGACATTGTTTTTTGGGAACATTTTGGGAATTATATTCTTTCCAAAATCGTGACTTGAAGTCGGATCTTCATGGTCATCTAGAAGCTCTTTTAGTAGAATATCTGGCTTAAAGATGTAATTGCCCATGGATACAAGGGAGTAGCCAGGCTCATTTGGCAGTTCTTTAGGATGTTCAGGTTTTTCCTCAAACCCTATCATCCTGCCATCCTTGTCAACTTCTATCACACCAAATTTATTAGCGCATTGGGAACTTTTCATCTTGATGGCTGCCACTGTAAGATCTGCATTGATGTTCTTATGGAAGGTGAGCATATCTCTTACATTCATTTTATAGATATGATCAGAGCCAAAGATACAGACATTGTCAGGAAACTGGTCCTTCATAAAAGTGATGTTCTGATAAATCGCATCGGCGGTGCCTTGATACCACTCTTTTGAAACGCGCATCTGAGCTGGCAGAAAATCAATAAAGGCTCCGTAGATACCGCTTACCTGCCATCCTTTCTTCAGATGCATCATAAGTGACTGAGATTTGTACTGAGTGATGACAAAAATCTTGATGATGCCGGAATTGACAAAGTTGTTGAGAACAAAATCTATAAGACGATAACTACCACCAAAAGGTACTGCAGGTTTTGATCTGCATGAGGTTAACGGCATGAGTCTTGTTCCTTCGCCTCCTGCCAAAATCATTGCTAATGCTCCTGACATTCTTCCACCTCTTTGTTTCCAAACAGACTGTTTTGAGTATAGGACAAATTGCTTTTATATGCCTTTCTCAAGCTGTTAGTGATAACGATTCTTAAAGTTTTCAAGGGATTTTCTGTCAAATATTGTGGGGAAGGTAGAAGTTTTTGTATTATTATTTTTACAATATACAGAAATTGATGGTTCCTCCGTTTTAGAGGCTCATTTTTTTTGATCTTAAGAAGGAAATTTAAATTTTTCCTGTCAGTTTTTTTTATCTAAGATAGTTTTGAAGATAGTTACGAGTTTTATATGTGGAGAAGCTTTGTCTGCAGATTTTTCCTTAAAGAAGCCTGTTCAGGTGAAAATTTTTTATTATATTGATCAAGATCAAAGTTTTTGACAGATAATAGGCATTGGTGGATCTGAATAAAAATAGGTTCTGTTTCTGCACTGGTGCAGCGGGCCTTGAAAATGAGGAAAATCATGAATAACAATAAGATAGTGTTCTTTGGAACCCACAGCTATGACAGGCATGCATTTACTGATATGAACAGAGATATGGGATTCGGTTTTGATCTTGTGTACCACAGATCATTTTTAGATCTCCATAATGCAGATGAAACTCATGGTGCCCGAGCTGTATGCATATTCGTAAACGATAGAGCTGACAGAGCAGTTTTGGAAAAATTAAAGCAGAACGGAGTCGAACTGGTAGCTCTTCGCTGTGCCGGATTCAATAATGTTGATCTTGCAGCAGCAAAAGATTTTGGAATTAGGGTTGTAAGAGTACCAGCCTATTCTCCTCATGCTATTGCTGAGCATGTAATGGCTTTAATCCTGACTTTAAACAGGAAGACTCACAGAGCATACTCAAGAACCAGAGATGGAAACTTCTCTCTTCACGGACTTATGGGCTTTGATCTGTTTGAGAAAACTGCCGGCGTCATCGGAACTGGTAAGATTGCAAGAGTTCTGATTGGTATTCTCAAGGGATTTGGCATGAATGTCATTGCCTATGATGTATTTGAAGATCATGAGTATGCAAAACAGGCTGGAATTGAGTATGTAACACTCGATGAGCTTTACAGAAGATCAGATATTATTTCTCTGAACTGTCCACTTACCGCTCAGAACAAATATCTGATTAACAAGGACTCAATTGCAAAGATGAAAGACGGTGTAATGATTATCAACACCGGACGCGGACCTCTTATCAACTCTGAAGATCTTGTTGAAGGTCTTAAATCAGGCAAGATAGGCGCAGCAGGTCTTGACGTATATGAAGAAGAGCATGATTACTTCTATCAGGACAGATCAGACCACATCATTACCGATGACAATCTTAGCCGTCTTATGAGCCTTAATAACGTTCTTATCACCTCACATCAGGCATTCTTTACACAGGAGGCTATGAACAATATTGTAAATACCACCCTTGAGAATGTAACCGAGTTCTACCAGGGTAAAGAGCTTACAAACGAAGTAAAGGCTCAGTAATATAGAGACTGGAATAATGGAAAACATAATAGAGCAGTTCAACAGAGTATCTCAAGAATATGACAGAAACAGAGAGATCTTCATACCTTGTTTTAGAGAGTTTTATGATGATTGCGCTCGTTTTGTGTCAAAGATCTACAGTTCATCAAAGATCCTCGATTTAGGTGCCGGAACTGGACTGCTTGATATGTTTTTCTACAGATATCAGCCAGATGCCATGTATCATCTGACTGATATTGCAGATAAGATGCTGGATGTGGCAAAAGAACGCTTCAAAGGTCTTTCAAACTTTTCTTACGAGGCAGGAAACTACTGTACCGACTATAATTTCAGTGGTTTTGATACAGTTATTTCTGCCCTGTCTATCCATCACCTAGAGCACGATGACAAGCAGAGGCTGTTTGAAAACATTTACAGAGCTCTTCCTAAAAATGGAATATTTGTAAACTTTGATCAGTTCTGTGCAGATGATCCTCTTATATCTCAGACTTACGACACAGTCTGGATTTCCCATCTTGAGAACAGCTCATTGAGTAGTGACGATCTTGCAAAATGGCAGGATAGAAAGAAACTTGACAGAGAGTGTAGTGTCCAGACTCAGATTAAGATGCTGAAGAAGGCAGGCTTTACTTGCTGTGAATGTATCTTTAGTGCCATGAAATTCTCTGTTGTTATGGCTCGTAAGCTTTAGCAGATAAATGTGATTTAAGATCTGTTTTATCATCGGTCATAGTTCAATAAATTTTCTCTCAAGAAGTAGTACTGATTCTCGATAAAAAATGTGTGTTTCCTATCAAAAACGCATTAGCAATATATTATGCGTAGATAGGCTGAACTATACTTAGTATTAAACATACAATTACAAAATATTCATTAGAAAAAAAATAAGGGTGTTAGTGTATGAACTTTCTGGCAAAACTGTCTATTCCAAAGAAATTCATGGTGGTAATTCTTACCTGCATGTCTCTTCTTGTAGTAATAGCTGTAACATCAATCTATAAAGCAACAAAGACATCAAACTCCTCAGATTTGGTTGTTCACAAGATCATGCCGGCGATCGAGTCGCTAGGTCAGGTGAACAGTATCTTCAAGGAATTCCGCATCTGTGCAATCAAGCTTCCTACAGCAACTCCGGAAACTAAGGTAATCTTTCTAAAGAAGTATGCTCAGGAAAAGCAGAATATGTTATCTCATAGAGCGGTTCTTTCTGAGGTGTTAAAAGCTGACCAGATAAATGAGATGGTAAAGATCATAGACAGCTATGATGCGGTAGTACAAGGAGAACTCTCAGCTGCAGTTGAAAAAGGAAATGTTACAGAAGCCACCAAAATTATTGCAGATAAGCTGGTTCCTCTTGGCAATGCCTTTGATGAGGTTTCAGAAAAGCTGAAATCTGAACTTACAGATCTTTCTGCTGATATTGTTGAGGAACTCAAGGCAGATGTTGATCCTACAATCAATATTCTGACTATTATCTTTGTTATCATTGCTTCAGCCGCATCTCTTCAGTATCTGTCTCGTTCAATCAGTTCAAGAGTTGTACACCTTGCCAGAATTTCAGAGAAAATAAGTTCAGGTGATCTGACAAGTAAAATCAAGTTCTGCGGCTATGATGAAATCGGCAGGCTTGCAAACGATATTGAGCATATCATAGGAAACCTGACCTCTATTGTGGTTGACATGAAAGGTGATTCATCAAGCCTAATCGAGTCATCTCATGATCTTCATGAGACCGCTGACAAGATCAAGGACAAGAGCAACAACGTTCTAGATAAGCTTATCACAGTCTCATCTGCATCTGAGGAAATGGCAGCAACCTCTCAGGAAATTTCATCAAACTGCTCATTAGCTGCAACAAGCTCTAATGAAACTCAGAAAGTTGCTCAGCAGGGTATGAGTGTTGTTGAAACAACTGTAAACGACATCAAGCTTCACTCAGAGAAAACTCAGCATGATGCCCAGCTTATTCTTGAGTTAGGCAAGAAGACAGATGAAATCAACAAGATTATTTCAACAATTGAAGACATCGCATCTCAGACAAATCTGCTTGCATTGAATGCTGCAATTGAGGCTGCACGAGCAGGTGAGCACGGAAAGGGATTTGCTGTGGTAGCAGATGAGGTTCGTGCTCTGGCTGTTAGAACAGCAGAGGCTACAAAGGAAATCTCTACAATGATCACCACAGTAAATGGTGATGTAAAGGCTGCTAATGAATCAATCACAGATACTGTGTCAAAGATGCAGGTGATTGCTGATAATGCAGGAGCTCTGCTTGAAGCTCTTGATGTCATCACCTCAAAGATTGGCGATGTAAATATGCAGATTACACAGATTGCATCTGCTACAGAACAGCAGAGTGGTACCGCAAAGGAAATGTCATCAAATCTGCAGACTATCAAGGTGCTTACTCAGGAGATGGCAGAACAGTCTGCTTCAACAGATTCAATTACCAGGGGTTTTGCAGAGCTGTCTGACAGAATGGAAGAAACAGTAAGCAAGTTTACAGTTTAGAGAAGTAGTCACCTCAAAAAAATTATGCGAGCGTATGCTCGCATTTTTTTTTGAGAATGAAACTGGTAGCACAGGGGCTGTCAGCTAATTCTTGCCCGATAAACAATGAATGTTGTACTTGATTTGACAATTTTTACATGAGAGAAGTTCTCTAAAAGAACGCTGTCATATCCAAGATGTGCATTTGCTACCAGATAGAAAACTCCATCTTTTGTCAGGTGATCCTTTGCACTGATGATCATGTTTACTGTTGGCGCAGTGGTTGTGCTTATGCCAACATGGAAGGGTGGATTTACTGCAATCAGATTATACTTGCCAAGTGAGCTTAGCATATCAGCAGCCTTTAATCTGATATCACCGCAACTGTTCAGTTCTGCGTTCTTCTTGGTAAGCGCAAGAGCAGAAGCACTGACATCAGATGAGGTAACATCCTTGAATCCAAGTTTTGACAGGGTGATGCCAACCACACCGCAGCCACACCCAAGATCAAGGGCGCTCCCTTTAGGGCTCTCATCTTTGAGGCAGTCAATGAGCATCTGAGTACCATTATCGATTCTGCCACAGGAGAAAACAGCGCAGTCCTGCTCAAGCTTCAGATCAAAGCCTGCAATATTCGCATTGACTGTCTGCGCATTCTGATACTCCCTGACTCTGTTCCTGACAATTGCTCTGAACAAAGTGCACTTTCTTGCCAGATCAACTTTCTTGACAGGCCCTAGTTCCTTTAACAGAGAATCAGCACTTTTGGCGCCTCCGTCATTTGCTCCTGCGGTTAATACACACGAGCCCTCGACTAATCTGTCCTGGAGCATACTGATAAGCTTGACTGTCTGCTGTTTGTTCTTTGACAGGAGCAAAAGCAGAGTGTCGGCTTTGCCGATATGCTCATAAGCAGAAGCGACATCTGCAAAAAACAGTTTTACATGCTTGTATTCTATGATCTGAGGAAATGTGTCATCCATTTCCTGACCGATCATAGCAGCCATGGCTCTGCAGGTTATATAGTTATCACAGATAACTGTGGCACTTTTTGTGTTCTTTACAAAGGAAAAAATCATAGGATCGAGAATATCGCCTGCGATTATCAGATCTTTTCCTTCAAAAAGATCAGTATTTCTTTCTAGAAGTTCAAAAACTGGAGAATTAGAAGCCATTAAACCTTGTCCCTGTATTTAAGTGCTCTGGCAAGTTCCGTATATTTCTCAACTGAGATGTTCTCGGCTCTCAGGTTTGCATCAAGTCCGAATGCAGACAGCTCTTCTTCCGTAAAGAATTTGGATAAGGAGTTTCTTATAGTTTTTCTTCTGGCTGAGAAAGCTGTTGTAGTCAGGTTGTTAAGGTAAGGAACAAGAGATCTATCCTCATCTGTAAGAGCTTTTGGCTTGAGCTTTACTACTGCTGATGTAACTTTTGGTGCAGGTCTGAATGCTGAAGGCGGAACAACAAGCATTGGAAAAACCTGTGCATAGAACTGTGTCATTACGGTAAGTCTTCCATAATCCTTTGAACCAGGACCTGCGCACAGTCTTTCTACAACTTCCTTCTGTAACATAAAGTGCATATCAATGATGCCCTTATGGGATAACAGGTGGAAAATAATCGGAGAAGTGATGTTGTATGGTAGATTTCCAAAAACTCTAAGCTTTCCAGCCCCTTCGAGCTTTTCAAAATCAATTTTTAGAGCATCACCTTCAATGATTTTTAGCCCCTTTAAAAAAGGATCCTCTTTTAACAGGGCAACAAGATCTCGGTCTAATTCAATGGCAGTAAGCGATTTTGCTCTGTCAAGAACAGGCATGGTAAGTGCTGCGTGACCTGGACCAATTTCAACCAGATACTCGCCTTCTTTTGGATTTATAGCATCAACTATCTGAGATATGATGTGGTCATTTACTAAAAAGTTCTGTCCGAATCTTTTTCTTGCGCGCATGTTGTTTGGTGGTAAGGCCATATTATCTCCTGTACGAAGCCATCTTTATAGCAAGATCTACAGCACTAAAGAGTGAGCCGGGATCAGCCCTGGTGGTTCCGGCTAGATCCATGGCGGTTCCGTGATCAACAGAGGTTCTGATATAAGGCAGTCCTAGTGTGGTGTTGTATCCTGAATCAAATGCCGCATATTTTAATACAGGCAGTCCCTGATCATGATACATGGTTAAAAATGCATCTGCCTTTTCAATGTATTTTTTCTGGAACATAGTATCAGCAGGAAGAGGTCCGATAATATTGATCCCCTTTGCTCTTAGCTTCTCAAAAGCAGGTATTATGACATCAATCTCCTCTCGACCAAGATGTCCATCCTCACCTGCATGAGGGTTGAGTCCTGCACTTATGATACAAGGCTTCTCTATACCGAATTTGCTTTTCAGATCATGATCAAGAATAGTTACTACCTCTGTCAGGAGATCCTCACTTATTGCTTCAGGAACATCCTTTAGTGCCAAGTGGGTAGTAGCAAGGGCCACATTGAAGTCGCTGCAGCCTAGAACCATAACCACTCTTTTGGTATTGGTTTTCATCTGGAAATATTCTGTATGCCCAGTAAACTCAAGACCGGTATCGGCAATTACAGCCTTGCTGATGGGGCCTGTAACAATTCCTGCAAATTCGCCAGACTGTGATCTGTCAGAGGCAATATCAAGACAGTCAAGAACGTATTGTGCATTCTTTCCGTTCAGAACTCCAGGTTCAGAAGGTGCTTTTAGTGGAACATCAAGAACACATACGGAACCTTTTTTCTGAGGTGCAAAAGTGTCCCTGCTGTAGTCTGTAATTTCAACTTTCTGATTAAACAGAGCTACTCGCTGTGCGATGAGCTCTTTTGAGGCGATTATGACAAGCTGAGTATCAGGAATGTCCAGAGTGGACAGGTGATACATCAGCTCAGGACCAACTCCTGATGGTTCACCAGGAGTTACAGCTAAACGTTTGAACATGTATTCTCTAATTTAATAAGTGACTGTTTTCAGAATAAACCTGACTGTCAGCATCATCATGATTTGTTTTTACAGTGTCGTTTCTGACATTGTTGTTATCAAGCGAAACGCCGGCGTTAACCAGTACAGGATCAATCACGTGAATGTATGACATTTCACGAAGAGATCTTTCCCATGCTACTGAAGCTTCGGCATATTCTCTTTCAAAGATAATTGTTTTTGCTTTTTCTTCGTAGACTTCCATTGAGTCCTTATCAATCTTTTCATCATTCAACAGAATGAGATGCCATCCGTATGATGACTTGACCGGAGCACTTAGCTGACCGACACGTAATTCTGTCAGGGCTTTGGCAAAGCCTGGATCATAGGTTTCTGCTGGCGCATATCCTAAATTGCCACCGTTTACAGCTGAGCCAGGATCTTCAGAGTACATCTTTGCCGCATCTGAAAAGCTGAGCTCTCCTGAGCTGATTTTTGATGCAATATCTTTAAGCTTGGCAATTGCTGCCTCATCTGAGTAAATAATTGAGGTTCTGACAAGAATGTGTGAGGCATTATAGGTCTTGATTGGACTTACAGCTGATTGTGTCACATCAAAAACCTTGAATATATGCATACCGATAGTGGAACGGAACGGACCTACAACATCTCCTGGCTTTGCATTTACAATTGCAGGAAGGAATGGAAGAGGGATAGATGTTTCTGGCAGATATCCCATGTCAGCAGGATGATCAGAGTCTGCGTATTTTGCAGCAACCTCTTCAATATTAACTCCATTTCTGACCGCATTTAAAGCCTGGCGTGACTGAGCCTGCACCCTCAGATATTCGTTCTCTGTAGGATTTGAAGAAAGTGGAATGAGCACCTGACCGATGTGGTACATTGGCTCGACGCTACCTCTGGACTTTAATGCCTTTGCCAGCGTGTTAACCTCAGTAGATGAGATATGAATTCTCTGACGGACGTTGGATTTCCTGATTTCATTTATCAGATAGTCCTCCTTGAATTTTTCTCTGGCCATAGCAAGAGAGATGTCTGAGCCGTAGGTACTTCTCAGAATTTTCTCGACACTTGAATTATTGCGAAGTGCCGCACCCTCAAGTGTTGAATCAAGCTGCATGTCAGTAATGGTAGCACCATTATTCTGAGCAATCTGCAGTATCAGCTCTCTGGTGATAAGACTCTGAAGGGCCTGACGTCTTGCGGTTATTTCATCGACCTTTGCGCCAGCTGCGGCATAC
This sequence comes from Succinivibrio sp., assembly GCA_051891035.1. Lineage (GTDB taxonomy): Bacteria > Pseudomonadota > Gammaproteobacteria > Enterobacterales > Succinivibrionaceae > Succinivibrio. The sequence goes on from JBJFET010000089.1 coordinate 24,184, forward strand.
TGATTCATAAGCTTGTGTGTCTGTTCATTCAGCTGACTTTCAAGCACAATTCCGTTGTTTACTACTGCTGCTGTAGAGTCAAGAGCAACCTCTTGAGCATGAGTTGCAGTACAGATGAACCCGGCTAAAACCAGTCCTTTGAAAGTTGTTTGCAATACAGATTGTTTTAATCTCATTTTTAATCCTTTACTGTCTGTTATCTGTTCAGATTGGTTGGATCCAATGATGGAATGTAGTGTGTTCCAGTACCATTAGGATCTTCAATGCCTCTTACGTTAAGTGCGAACAGGCCTTTGAGCTCAAACTGCAGACCGATAATTTTTTCTTTGGTATGCTTGTTTTCTGACCAGTCCATTTTCATGTAATCTTCATACAATAGTGTAACAGAGTAGCAGCAGTCTTCGTACTTGATACCGACTTTGCTATCAATATTGTATTTCTGTTTCAGATCTTTATATGATGCTCCAAATGCGGACCAGTTTGAAGAAATAGGAACTTTGATTTCTCCTCCTATCTGCTTTAGGTCAATAGGAGTCTGGTCACTGATTTTGTAATTACCGTCTCTATAGAATCTGTATGAAGCTCCTATAGAGAAACCTGTTACAGCATCAGTATAGCGTGTTGATGCGCTATAGGCATAGAAATGACCTTTGTTAGGGTCAAACTGAGCCTGAGCGTGGACGGAAACTCCTTCAAAAGGCAGAGCATCAATCATTCCTTCTATAGGAGTTCTTGGGTTGGTGCTAAGCTCATCTGTCTGATAGAGTTTTACTCTGTTATCACTAAAGTTATACCCCTGTGCGATACCGGCTCTGAATATTTCCTTGTCGTGCATATCAAGAAGTCTTGTGGACAATCCTGCAGTTACGCTGTTAAGGTTGGCTATTCTGTCAATGCCGGCGTATTTTAAAGGTGAAAACAGGGTGTAGTAGTCATCATATCGTCTGGTTGTATCGTACAGTGCGATATTGTCCTGATTCTTGTATGGAATATACTGATACTTGAATTCAGGCTCAAGAGTCTGAGTATGATTCATATCAAGTACCTTTCTTTCAAAAGTGGATTTTGCGTGAGCACTCAGATAATACAGCGCTCTGTTTACAGAATCGTCATACTTGGCATAACCCAGTCTCTGTGTATAGGTATCAGGCATGTATCTAAGATCATCCTGACTGTAGTGTGTAAGAAATCCGATAGCTTCAAGATCAACTGTAGAACCATAGCCGTCAAACACCAGATACTTCAGTGACTGCTCTGCATGAGCGCGCTTTATGCCAACTGTTTTACTGTCAACCATCTTGTCAAGACTGAATTTTGTAAGTTCGCTTTTGAATGTTGCTGTTACTGGACCAAAAGTATCATAGGCCTTGAATTTTATCTGAGGAAGAATATCAAATGGTCTGAAAGTCGAGAAAGTAGTGGTAGAGTACATATTTTGGTACTGTCTTAACTCAACAGACGCATCATAATGATCCCGATCATAAGTGGTCTTGAATGACTGAACCAGGCTTGAATCTGTAATGGCTGCGTTCTTCTGGCTGATGTCGCTTATATAGGTATAGTCATCGTTTCTGACTTTGCTGTAGTCGACATCCATGTTCAGATCATGGTCAAGGAACCAGATGTTCTGCTTTACATTGATAAACCAGCGCTTGTAGTCATTGTTTTCTGGATACCAGTGAGGATCATTTGGCAGATAAGTACCGTTAATGGTACCTGAAACATTGTTAAATGGCAGATACCTGAATTCAGCCTCATAAATATTTCCATGCTTGGCATCTCGTCCTGGTGTCAGTGTAGCATCATAGTTTGGCGCAAGGTTCAGATAGATTGGTGCCGTATATGAGAAGCCGTTGCCGGAACTGTATTCAAGAGAGATTGGCAGCAGACCTGAGCGTCTCTTCTTGGTAATAGGAATATTGGCATACGGAGTATAAAAAACAGGAACATTACCAAGGTAGAGGACATCATTCCAGGCTGATGCAAAATAGTCATCCTTTTCAATTTCAAATGAACTAGAGCTCAGATGCCAGGACCTCTTGTGTGCAGGACATCCTGAGATGGTTGCTCCCTTTAGAGTCTTGGTTCCTGCCTTGTTGTTGATGACCATTGATTCTGCCGTGCCAGAGAGCACAGAACCGTTCATCACATACGTTGCATCCGTAGTGGTCAGAACTTTTTCTTCAAGGTTATGTTCAAGTCTGTTGTCTGATGAAACGGTGTATTCAGGATCATGTAAAACGTAGCCTCCTTCTGAGGTCATGGTTTTATCCTGACCTGAGTAAATCAGCTTTTCAGTATTTAAAATTCTGTCAGCTTGGGTAACCTCGACCTTGCCCCTGTATACCAGAATCTGCTTATTATCCTCGGAAATGTCACCTGAAACGGTATCCGCTGTAACTCTGATAGGGGTTGTATCCTGATCAAACTTAACAGGAGTTCTGTATGAAGGGACTCCGTAAAAGCATGCTAGATCCTTTTTTGGAATAGGGAACTTAGGTGAGTTTTTCCATGGGTTGTCATTGAGAAGGTTTACAAGTCTCATTGGAAAAGTTGCTGCATCTGAAAGCCTGGTATTTTTCAGGTATTTTTCTGATGCAGGAGAGCTCATTGCCTCAAGAGTTCTTTGAGTAAAAGAACCTGTTATCTGTGATCTGATTTTGCTTTTGTCTGGGATCCTGTGTGTGTTTACAGCGATCTTTTCGCTATGGCTCAGCTGTTCAGAGCTGAAAACAGGACCTTGTTCCTGAGCGTAGGCCTGATTTACAAGTGCAAGGCTTACAGCTGCAGCTAAGGCAGTATATGAAAATTGTTTAATCCCGGATGCTTTCAAGATGATTACCTAAATTATTCTTCTTTTGGAAAGTTGTACTTCTCAAGATTCGGACTGTTAAGAAGTTCTCCATCGACATCTTCGTTTACTGATCGTCCCTTGATGTATCTTTCTCGATTGGCCCATGCGCCAAGATCAATAAGACGGCATCTTTCAGAACAGAATGGTCTGAAAGGATTGGTCTTGTCAAAAATAGTTTCTTTCTTGCAGATAGGGCATTTTACTTTGATAACCCCATCCTCAGCTGAAATCTTCTGGCCTGAATCTTTTGCCTCTGCGGCGATTTCATCAAAGATCTCAGGAGAGAGTAAATCACGTAAACTCATTGCTGCAGAGTACTCTTGATGTAAGCAATCTTAAAAGGAATATCACCAACAACCGCCCCTTTTTCATAAGGCAGGAAGCGAATGTTCACTCTTGACTGGAAACCGCTGACTACAGGATATCCCTTGACAGATCTGTCATACTGGATGTTGATTAGATCGCAGGTATCAGCACTTTCCTGCATAAATCCTGATTTTGCAACTCTATCAAAGTAATTTGCGCAAAGACGCCACAGATACAGAATTGTGTAAACAGGAATCCTGATGCAGTCAAGTTCATGAAGCCACTTTTCCATACTGTTTCTCTTGGTATCATCATCCTGAGCAAACCAATAGGTGAAAAGAGGCGTATCAAAGCAGTTGATACCGCTTGGTGTTAAGAATCTTGGTTTTATAAGTTCAATTACAGGATCATCCTTTAGAACAGTTCGCTGTCTTGTAAACTCATCAAGGCACTGTTTGGCAATAACGATCTTTTCACGAAGAGAATTTACAAACTCCACATCGCATTCAGGATCTGACAGCCAGCTCTTAAGTCTGCCATCGCACTTTTCAAGATCTTTGACAAGTTCAATTTTTATTGCGCTTGATCCATCTACAAGATCAATAAAATCAACAATGGCGCGCAGCAGAAACATTACATTCTGCATTGAACTGAGATCGGTAGTTGATTGAGCGTTTTTAAAGACCTGCTCTAGTTTTAGGTATGTTCTAGCTCTTGGGCTTAGAGGAAATTCATAATTAAACATAACCTTTGATAACTCTATTTATTGAAATCAGAAATCTGTTGGTATAGGTTGTGTAATTTTAACACGAGATTAGCCTTTTTATCTAAAGACGATTCATCAGATTCAATTAAATCATCAGCTTTTTTAATTCTGGTTTCTCTGTCAACCTGACTTCTGATCATGGAAATAGCAAGTTTTTCATCAATTCCGTCACGTCTCATCAGTCTTTTGAGCTGAATTTCTGGTGTGGTATCAATAACTAGGATCCTGTCAACAAGGCTTTCAAGGTGGTGTTCAAACAGAAGAGGAATGATGATCAGTACATAAGGGGCTTGGCACTCATCGACCTGTCTTAGCGTTTCCTTCTGTATGGCCGGTGCCATAATGCCGTTGAGAGTGTCAAGTGCATTGGCGATTTCGCCGTTAAAGACGATTTCTCTTAATCGCTTTCTGTTGAGCGAACCGTCTTCTAAAAGGATCTGCTCTCCAAAAGCTTCTGTCAGCAGACGTAGGGCTTGCATACCGGGACGTACAACTTCCCTTGCGACAATATCGGTATCAACTATCGGCACACCAAGCTTTGCAAACAGAGAAGAAATGCCACTTTTACCGCAGGCGATACCTCCTGTGATTCCAACTCTCAAAGGTCTCTTTTTCTGCGGGTCTGAGCATCTCAGGATATTTTTCGTAGAAGTTTTTTCGGTCATATCTTTTTTTTATATAAAAGCACCAAAGATCTTTAATCCTGTAGCTAATTTTATTGTATTTTTTGTGTAGAATAATGCGTATCAGTCAAATTTAAGAAAAAACAGAGAATAAAAAGTGAATATAACAAGAACAAATCTGTGTGCTGTGGTTATGTGTGTGTTTTTTAGTTCGTGCAGTTCTCACCATACAGATACCGTAAAGAAGCTTATACCTGGCGGACTTACAATCAATGACAGGACGGTTTATCTTAGAGGAGAGATGAATGACTATGAGGTATCAGAAACCTATCGTTTGAGAAAGTCAGGCCACGGATACTGTACTCTGGCAACACTTCGTTCTGACTGGGCACCTTACAAATTCAAGTTTGCAGATGAAAACTGGCAGGCAGGAACTAATTTTGGGTATCTGACACCACCTGGAGTGATCCGTGATGGAAGCAGACCTGTTGAGCTTAATCCAAACTCAAGATTTGAGGAAATAAGCTATTATCCCAAAGAGGATGGAGCCTATCGTTTCTGTCTGATCCCATCTAATGACAGCTATTTTGTGACTGTTGAAAAGAGCTCAAACAGTCTTTTGCCATCAATGGCGCAACTGATAAAAATGTCAAAGGATGACAGAAAGTAGAATGTCTTCGGTTAAGACAATGAGCGAGCAGATCAGAAAAATTCTGGTTCTTTTTCAGGACTATCTGCTTCTTGAACAGGGGCTTTCGCAAAGGTCTATTGACAGTTATTCTGCAGATATCAAGAAATTTCTTGCATACCTAGAGTCTGTAAATGTCGGTTTAGAAGACTTTAGTGCAGATGACATAAGAAAATACCTTGAAAAACACAGTCATCTGAAAAGTTCCTCTGTAGCAAGATTTATTACATCACTCAAGTCTTATACGGGCTATCTTAAAAAGAACGGTCTTATCGAGAATGATCCTGTGGTTTATATTGAAAGACCGAAGGTTGCCCGTCATATACCTAATGTCATGTCCGAGGAGTGTGTAGAGTCAATTTTGAATGCCCCGGATACCAGCGACTATGCAGGGCTTCTTGATAAGGCCATTCTTGAGCTTCTGTATGCTACAGGTCTTAGAATCTCTGAGCTTCTGACATTAAAATTTGACAGTATAAACTTTGTAGATTCTTTTATTCTGGTAAGAGGCAAGGGCGATAAGGATCGAATCGTGCCCATGGGAGAGAATGCTGCCTACTGGCTGGAGCAGTATATTCTTAGAGGGCGGCAGCTAAAAGATCCGAAAAGAAAATCACCCTATATCTTTCTGTCAGTAAAATCTTTTGATACTGTAAGCAGAGAGTCAGTCTGGCGCAGAATAAAGATGTACTGTGCAAAACTTAATCTGCCAGACAACATATCACCGCATACATTCCGTCATGCATTTGCAACACATCTTCTCAATCACGATGCTGATTTGAGGTCCGTTCAGATGCTGCTTGGTCATTCATCTCTTACCACAACACAGATTTACACTCATGTGGCAACAAAGAGAATGCATCAGGTTTATGACAAAGCTCATCCTCGTGCATAAGTGCAGAGTGTATAATAAGATCTGTAGACAGTTTCAGGACCTGATGATTAATTATGCAGTTATCATATCGGCATCTATTTACAGATGAGAACAGGGTGGAGTTTTCTGTTTTAAAAACAGAAAATACCAACTGTCTTTGCATTCAGGGGGATAAAAAGCTAGAGAGGAGGATCAGAAAAGCCTATTCTAGTGCGCAGTTCTTTTTTCCAAAGATAAAGGAAAACTTTTTTGAGCCTGTAAGCGTAAATGTCCAGTCTGAAAGGGTCAGCGCATTATTTTCCTATCGGCAGTCAGGCTTTCTGTCTGATTTTTTAAAGGTTGTTCCTGAGCACTGGCAGTATGCAACAGGTAAAAAACTCGGCAGGGTGCTCAAGGAGATGCATTCGACTCCGCTGACTCAGAAGCAGCTTGAGCAGGCTAATAACAGGCATTCCTCATACATGAGCAGAATTGCAAGTTATGTAGCCGATCTCCCTCATTTCAAAAATGACCGTTATGCCATGGAAGCCATCTCCACACGCTATGATTACTTTTCGGTTTTCAGGCCGGTGATGAGGTATGGATCTCTCAAGCATCAGAAGATCCTCATTACAGATGACAGCACTCTTTTAATTCTTCCATCCTACTCATACGGACCTGGATGCATGTGTGAGGACTTTGCTTCTTTAGAGTGTGAAACTGCAGGTATCTATCCTGTATTCTGCGCCGGAGTAATAGACGGATATTTTTCATCTGCGATCCCCGCAAAGTTCTGGATGCACTTTGCACTGTACAGTGCACTGTATTCACTCTGGAAGTGTGCACTCAAAGCCAGAGGCAGTAAAGAGAAGCATATCCTGATGCAGCAGAATTGTGACAGAATAAGAGAGGATTTTTCTAATTTCGCAAAGCCTGTTCCTAGCTGGTACTCAAATGGAGATCTTGAAAAGATAAAGAACAGAGCGTTGAAACAGGCTCTGTAGTAAATTTTACTCTGATAAAAGTCAAATTCTGACTACAATAAAAGTGTATAATCATCTCAAAGGAATTAACAGAACTGAGGTGGTTATGAAAAATCAGCAGTATACTGAGAGTAACAGGATCAGTGTCAATGCATCTGCTTTTTCAAAGTCAGAAACAGACCTGTGCAAAAGCTCTCCTGAAAAGAAATACAACGTAAAGTTTGATAATGATGATCTTGTTCTTCTCAATGCTCTTCAGGATCATTACGGAATAAAAACAAAATCAGATCTGATTGAAACCATTCTGTCAGCCTATCTAAAAAATTCTCTCCACGAAGAAGGTGTTGCTGCAGACGTATCTTTAGCCATTGGCCTTATTGCTGATGCCTACTGCCAGAAAAACGGTGCAAGGAGTCGAGTCTCATCATGGACAGATGAGGTGGCAGCTGTTCCATACTATGTTTCATCGGTGTTGACCTATGGCCCATCCGGCAAAAAGAGCGGGGATGAGCATGAGGGCGTTAATCATTCAGACAGTTTTCTTCAGGTGGGGGTAAAACTGCTGCAGTTCTGTGAGCGCGAAGATCTTATCAGCTCCTCTCAGTACAAGATGCTCTTCAAGAGCCTTGAAAAGTGGAACTTACTGACAAAATATCAGAGAAATCAGAGGGGCAGAGCATGAGTATAATCCAGGATATTCAGAACAGGGCCTTGGACGAGGGAAGGATCAAGGCAGAAAGTGTTAACAGCTACAAGGTATTAAGCGTAAGACCAACCTCCGAGATATCCTCTCTGATTGAGGTTCTGGCATTTTTAGACGGAAAGAGTCCATCTGAGTTTATATCATCAAACTTTTCTAAGGCTCTATGTGAATTTATAAAACTGTCAGATTCTCATATACATGTGCTCAAAGAAGCTATAGCAAAGTGTCTGGAATCAGACAATGGTCAGCATGTATTCAGGCGCGGTTCAGCTGTGGACAATCTGGTAAACGATGGAGTGGTCAGGATTGATATCAGTGAAGAAGACAAGAACAGCCCGGGCAGTTCAAGACTTTTAAAGCACGGGTTTAATGAAAAATTAAGAATAGGCGGGTAATAGTTTTTGGCTATAACTGTCTATTTAAAACAAGTATTAGTCAATATGAAAAGCCTGGTTCATAATAGCAACAGAAAACGCCAGAAGGTGTTTAGGTAAGATGACTGTCAGTGACAGAAAAAGCCAGATAATAAAAAGGCGGCAATATGAATCAGGTAAAGGATTTTCCTGAAGGCTCTGGAGTTAATCCTTGGTATGAGCTTTCAAGATTCAAAGAAATAAAATTTAAAAAGACTGCCGTAAAGGACAGCTATGACTACATTGTTGTGGGCGCTGGATTTGGTGGCGTAAGTGCCGCATACAGACTTGTGGAGAATAATCCATCGGCAAGCGTTGCCCTAATTGATTCCCTGCCTGTGGGCTTCTATTCAAGCGGAAGAAATGCAGGATTCATCAGCTATGCACAGATTGCAAAAAGTCTTATTGGACTGAATTCCTTCACAGTCGAAGATCAGAAATATCTTCTTTATCTGAACAAGATAGGCATTGATCGCATAGAGAAGATTAAAAAAGAAAAGAACCTAGATTTTGAGTGGCGTAATGATGGTATGTACAAGGCTGTCAGAAATCCAAAACGTTTCTCTGATCTTGATGCTCTTGACGGCTTTTACAATTCACTTGAGGTTGAGCATGAAATGCTCGATGCAGAAGAGACTGCCAGAAGACTGGGTACTGACTTTTATGTAAAATCAGTATACGTAAAAGACGGCGTGCTCAATAATCCATCAGAGGCTGTAAGAGCTCTGGCTCTGTCTCTGCCAGAGAATGTGGATGTTTTTGAAAATACCTCAGTAATAGCATTAGAGCAGGGAACACATCCTTCTGTTATACTATCAGACGGAAAACAGGTTAAGGCAGCAAAGATAATTCTTACTGTAAGTGCCTTTATCAAGGAATTTGGATTTGGCAGAATAACTGATCCTGTAGCTGCAATTCACAGTTTCGGAGCGATGACACGCCGCCTGACTGATGAGGAGTTCAGACTGTTTCAGGATGTCAAGCCTTGGGGACTGGTTGGTACTCATCCTTCAAGCTGTACAGTAAGATTTACTCCTGATCGCAGGATCTTTGTCAGAACAGATATTGCTTTTGCAACACACCTTAACATTGATCCAAACAGAAAAAATAAAGCGGTTCCTCTTTTAAGAAGAGCATTTGACAGGAGGTTTCCTGCACTCTCAAAGGTTAACTTTGAGTATGTATACGGTGGACTGATTTCGTTTACTGCAAATGCAAAACCTCTATTTGGAGAGGTTGGCAAAAACGTGTATGCCGGAGTAACACCAGATGGTTCTGGAGTGCCTAAGGCTACAATTCTTGGAAACTATCTGGCAGATCTTGTCTGTGGAGTGAAGAGTGATGAGCTTGATTATATCAGCAGACGATATATTCCAGGTTATCTGCCTCCTGAGCCTTTTAGAACCATAGGTGCCGGCGTCGCCCTCTGGTACAAGAATTTTCAGGCTGGCATCGAACTATAGTTATTATTGATAAAAAGATTTATTTGAAAAAGGAAGAAAAAATGAAATTATTAAATGTTGTAAAAACAGTATCTGCAGTTGCTTTAGGTCTATCTCTTGTAGCCTGCGGTGATGATGCAAAAAAAGACAGCCAGAACTCACAGGGTAGCAGTTTGACTGAAATCAAGTTAGGTGTAGTAGGTGAGCACACTGATGAGTGGAAGTTTGTTGCAAAAAAGCTTGAGGAAAAAGGCATTAAGCTTACTCTGGTCAAGTTTGCAGACTACACACTTCCAAACAGAGCTCTTAACGATGGTGATATTGATCTGAATGCTTTCCAGCATAAGGCATATTTAAGAGAGGACTGCAAATCAAACGGCTACAATTTAGTTGATGTTGCAGATACCATTATCTCTCCTTTAGGAGCTTACTCAGATAAGATTAAAAACCTAGATGAGCTCAAAGAAGGTGACACTGTTGCAATTCCAAATGATCCAACCAATGGTGGTAGAGCATTAAAACTGCTCGAAAAGGCAGGTGTAATCAGTCTTGATGCATCAAAAGGTTATCTGCCAACAGTACGCGATATCACTGAAAACTCTAAGAATATCAAGATCTACGAGGTTGATGCAGGTAATACCCCAAGTCTGATTCCTGACGTTGCAGTATCAATCATTAATGCTAATTACGCAACAGACAATGGTTTAAATCCAAACAAGGACGCTATTTACCTTGATTCAACAGGTAAAATCGATGCAGACAACCCTTATGTTAACGTAGTTGCATCACGCGTCTCAGATAAAGACAGAGCAGAGTTCAAGACAATTTTTGAGGTCTACCACACCAAGGAAGTAGCTGACATTATTCTTGAGGCATACAAAGGTTCCCAGATTCCTGCATTCAAGTATTAGTCATATTAGCAGTTAGAGACAGCTAAACCTCATATCATAATACAATCAATCGTACAGCAGACCTGCAGTACGATTGATCTGTTTACAGAGCATCAATTTTTCATTTCTCAATCAGAATCGGAGCTTAGTGCAGATCAGATAAGTTCTAGACATAATACTGATCTATAGTTTTATGGAGAGTCAAAAAGTCATGCTAGAAGACTTCAATGGCGATAAACTAAATCACAAACTTTGGCTTGAAACCTACCTTCCGCAATGGAGTAGCGCACAGAAAACAGTACCGTCATATAGAATTGGAGACAGCATACTGACTCTTTATATAGCAGACGATCAGAAGCCATGGAGCGAGGAGTTCAATGGCTGTATAAGAGTGTCAAATCTTCAGACAGGAGTTTACTCGGGGCCTGTTGGATCAACTTTGGGACAGCATCATTTTTCTGACAATCTGGTGGTACGACAGGAGCATAAGCCTATGTTTCTGTGGACACCATTTAGAGGCAGAATAGAGATGAAATGCCGTGCTCACATCTCAAAGGAGAATGTTGCCGCTCTCTGGCTTATAGGTCGAGAAATGAACCCTCATGAAAGCGCTGAACTCTGTCTCTTCGAGCTTAAGGGCAGCAATATCCTAAGTAGGGAAAAGGCTGTTGTAGGTTATGGGATCAGAAGTTTTGCCGATCCTTGTCTTGAAAATGCTTTTTTTGAGGATTGTCTGTCAATTGATGTAGAGCAGTGGAATGTGTTCTCTCTTGATTGGAGAGAGGATAGTGTTTCATTTTATGTGAACGGAAGTCTGATAAGAACAGTTAATCAGGCTCCGGCCTATCCTATGCAGATAATGCTGAATCTGTATGATCTTGAGAATATAAAAAACGAGAATAATACCTTTGAGATTGACTACATCAGAACAGAGTAGCAGAGAATGTTGCAGTCTAACAGTAGCGGTATTTATCCTCACAGCAGACTTCTGAGGTATTCCTCAAAACCGGATCTTGATAACTGTAAAGGAGAGTAATTGTTTGGTTTGTAATCTACACTGACATTGATTCTGCAGATTCCGTCCTCACAAACAGGATCTTTGTCATGAATGTGTCCGTGGTAGATTGTACTGAACTTACCCTTATCAAACTCTTCCTTCAGAAATATTTCATACTTTGATTTGACCTCATCTAGTGGATAATGACAAAAGAAGAGATCTTCAAAGGCAATAAATCCCATACATGCCTCAAAGCCTAGCTCATCTCTATAGAAACGCAGAGTTCTCTGATCATGATTTCCTTTAAGCAGTATTCGCCTGCCCTTTAGCTTTGAAAAAAAGTCTTTAGCGTAATCAATACATTCAGCAGGCCCGAAGAAAAGATCACCCATTATCAGCACAATGTCGTTATCAGATACCACACAGTTGTAGTTTCTCAAAATAAGATCTTCGCACTCCATTCTTCCCTTTTCAGAGAACTCGAATTCTTTCCTGCAGTATTTGATAATGTTCAGGTGGCCTATGTGAAGGTCTGATGTCAGGTATACCATTTTTAACTTTAATAAAACCAGGGACTTAATATGAAAAAACCCCTATATCAATCGAAGATCAATAAAGGGGTTTAGCAAATGAGTATAAATAACAGAAATTAAATATTACTGCTCTTTATCTCCCTCAAGTTTTTGCTCAAGGTAATGAATGCTTGCACCACCTTTAATTTCTACAGGATCTGTCAGCAGATCCTTATGCAGAGGGATATTTGATTTGATTCCGCTTAATACAAGCTCATCTAGAGCTTCTAAACCACGAACACGGGCCATTTCACGAGTATCATCAAATACAATCAGCTTACCTACTAATGAATCATAGTGAGGTGGTACCTTGTATCCCTGATATACATGGCTATCCCAGCGAACGCCTGGACCACCAGGTACGTGCAGATACTTGATCTCGCCTGGTGATGGCATAAAGTTCTTAGGATCTTCTGCGTTGATACGGAACTCAAAAGCATGACCCTTAAGCTTGATATCAGACTGAGTAATTGAAAGAGGATTTCCTGCACATACTGAAATCATCTCTCTTACAATATCAATGCCGGTAATCATTTCTGTAATTGGGTGCTCTACCTGAACACGAGTGTTCATTTCAATAAAGTAGAACTCACCGTTCTCATACAGGAATTCAAAGGTACCTGCACCGCGGTAACCAATATCGATACAAGCTTGAGCACAGCGACTACCGATAGTCTCACGCTGCTCCTGAGAAATAAATGGGGCAGGAGCTTCTTCAAGAACCTTCTGATTACGTCTCTGCATTGAGCAGTCACGCTCACCTAGGTAAACAGCGTGTCCCTGTCCGTCAGATAAAACCTGAAATTCAATATGGCGAGGGTTCTCAAGGAACTTTTCCATATAAACAGCAGGATTATTGAAGAACATATCTGCTTCACGACGGGTAAGAGCAATAGCCTCATCAAGTTCCTGTGATGATCTGACAACGCGCATTCCGCGTCCGCCGCCGCCACCTGTAGCTTTGATGATAATTGGATAACCGATATCCTCAGCAAGAAGTCTGTTCTCTTCAGGATCTTCTCCTAATGCTCCGGCAGAACCTGGAACGCATGGTACACCGGCTTTCTGCATGGCCTTTTTAGCAGAAACCTTGTCACCCATAAGGCGAATGGTGTCAGCAGTTGGTCCGATGAATATAAAACCGGACTTTTCTACCATTTCAGCAAAATCAGCATTTTCTGAAAGGAATCCGTAACCTGGATGAATTGCGTTGGCACCGGTAGCTTCGGCCGCAGCGATGATTGAAGGAATATTTAAATAAGAATCCTTAGGTGCTGCAGGACCAATACATACAGCCTCATCAGCAAGCTTCACGTGCAGAAGATCGCGATCTGCTGTTGAGTGAACTGCAACTGTTTTTAAGCCCAGCTGTCTGCAGGCTCTTAAAATTCTCAGCGCAATTTCACCGCGATTGGCAATCAGAACTTTTTCAAGTTTCATTTTTCTGGGGTATCCCTTTATTACTCAAACTCGAATAATGGCTGATCAAACTCAACGGTAGAGCCGTTCTCAACCAGCACTTTCTTAATAACACCTGCACGGTCAGCCTGAATCTGATTCATCATCTTCATAGCTTCGATAATGCA
>JBJFET010000090.1:0-9362 GCA_051891035.1 Succinivibrio sp.
GGCGACTTCGGGACTTACACCCTATAGATAATGCCCATGCTGAGCACACAAAAAGCTACCTGCCATAACTGGCAGATAGCTTATGGTTAATTAAGACAAAATAAACTAGGACTGTGAAGCATCTGATACAGCTTTTTCCTGCTCTTCAATCTCACTGTCTAAAGCTGCCTTGGAACTTTCAACTGTTTTTTCAGCAGAAGCTTCTTCAGCTGCACTCTGAACTACACCTGATACAGGTGTAACTGCAGATACGGGACTTGCTGGGATCTCCTCGTTTGCGACTGCAGGAATTGTCTGTGTAGACTCTTCCTTGTACTCAATATCAAGCAGGGCGTATATCTCACTTAGAGGAATTCTCTCAAGCGGCAGACATGCTCTTCTTCCAAAAACACCTGCTGCAAGCATGTTATAGAGAATAGACTCATTTTCAGTAAGAGCCATTGAAGAATTGAGCACTTCTATTTCAATATCATCAAATGACCAGATATCACTATTTGCAACAAAGAATTCCTTGTTCAGTGTCAGGGACTGTGTATTTGGCAGATACACTCTGATGTTGTTCAGAATCGCAAATGATCTCATCTTTATGCTTGAAATATAAGCACACTGAGAATGAGCGACCCATGGAACTCTGCAGATTTCTGAAATCGGGAATGGCAGTACAATAGCTACTACACCAGGAATATCAGGAATTGACAGTGCTGTTGCAAGATCATCAAAGAACAGAACCTTTCTTGGCTTGATATCCAGTGAGGCAAAATCCCTGATGGTAACGCCAATATCCCTTAATGAGCCGACTTTGGTTCTAAGATTCTTGTCAAGAAGAACCATTCTGACATTCTGTGCAGGAGGAACCAGTCCTAACTGCAGAAGATCACGTCTTACAGGATTGAGATCAAAATATTTGCGAAGGAATGCAAGGATAATAAAACGGTGATTTTCAAACCATTCTGTATCAACACCATTTACAGGGATCTGACGGATCATGTAGCCTGAATTCTTGTGCTCACACAACCACTTGCAGACCAAGATGAATCTGTTGAAATCAGCATCATCCAGCGAGGTTATAGCGTGGATATTCTCAATTGCAGAATCAATAAGATCAGGCAGGTGCTGTTTCAGGGTCTGAAGACGGATCAGTGCAGAGTGACACTCAACAAGATGTCCTGCCCATGAAGCAATCTCGTCAATTGTTTCAAAAACCAGATGAATCGGAACATCAACAGAGCCTATCTCAGGGTAGGTTTTCTGAAGAAAATCAACTTTTCCTGCTGTAAGATCCTTTTTCCAATCACTGCAGAAATTCTTAAAAGCTTCCTTATTGTTTACAACCTCCTCATCGCGAGTAGGCGCTCCCAAATAGATTCTGACAGGGTCAAAAGGCTTTTTTGATTTCACTGAATCACTAAGCCAGCCAATAATTCTTTCTTTATAAAGTGCATTTACTTCTGCACGAATACTGTTGCGGGTTTTCACTGCTATAGCTCCTCAACGCCAGAAGATCTTTTTTTCTATTATACTGATTTAGAAATAATTTTATTAAGATGTGTATCAAGTATTTTTGTTTAATTTGTGCAATGACCTTCTTTCTTTAAAAAAGTCTGAAAGCATTTTTGAACACTCCTGCTGTAAAATACCGCCCGTTACAGACATTCTGTGATTATGCAGAGGTGAATCACTCAGACTGAAGGCAGAGCCACATGCTCCTGTCTTCTTGTCATACGCACCAAAATAAAGACTGGAGATCCTTGCGTGGATCATTGCCATCGTACACATGCAACAGGGTTCTAAGGTTACAAACAGAGAGTAACCTGGCATTCTGTAATTCTTGATTTTCTGTCCAGCTGCTCTTATCGCTACAATCTCAGCATGCGATGATGGATCATGAGCGATGATTGACTGATTATATCCCTCAGCTACTATTGTTCCCTGAGGATCGACAATTACAGCGCCAACAGGAACCTCACCAATGGACGCTGCAGTTTTGGCAAGCTCAACTGCCCTTGCCATATACTGCTCTGGATTACTAATCAACGATATGCTCTACCACAAGTGCAACCCATGTGAATAAGGTTAAAATCAGCATTACAAAAACAGCTGCTGATCCTAAATCCTTTGCCCTGCCTGAAAGTTCATGATACTCACTGCCGATTCTGTCTACAACAGCCTCTATTCCTGAATTTAGAAGTTCGGCCACTACGGTAAGCCATGGCATTGCAACAAGAACTACAAGCTCAAGGGAAGAAAACTCAAGAGCAGTTGCAAATCTTAATACAAATGCGATTACTGTAAGAATTGCAGCAATTACAAGTTCCTGCCTGATTGCCGCCTCATTTTCAATTCCGGCTTTAAAGCCCTTCATGCTGTATCTGTAGGCATTGAATATTCGGACTAACCCTTTTTTCTGTTCCTTTGCCATATAAAACTCCAATTAAAAAAACTGAGCATATTATATGTGATTTTACATCTGCAGATAAGAAATGATATAAAAAGCTCAATCTCTATGACTGAGCTTTATTAAGATAAGACTTATATGAATGGAACTGTGCAGAAGTGACAGTGTATATCCTGACCTGATACTGACCTTTTTCTGTGTCAGCATGATTATCTGCACATTATCCTGTATCAGCAGTACAGCAAAAAATCAGACAGCCTTGAAGTAGGTTGCTGAGGCATTATGGAAAACAGCATCAAAACCGTTTTTCTCCATAGCTGCCACCACTTCTTCCACAGAGCGATCATCATTTACAGTCCACTGCTCAAGATTCTGCCCTTTATGTGCATATCCGCCAGGCTCTGTTGATGATCCAGCCGAGAGTGCTGTGATGCCCACTGGAAGAATCAGATCACGGAACTGAGCTGACTCTCGGGTCGATATTGTCAGATCAAGCTCGTTATCAAATATTCTCCAAGCACAGATGATCTGCAGTAGCTTTGCATCACTTACAGGAGAATGTGGCTGATATCCGCCTGCTGCCGGTCTTAATCTTGGGAAGGAGATTGACAGAGAGGTCTTCCAGTAGTGTTCTCTCATATAAAGAACATGCATTGCAAGAGCACACAGATCTACTCTCCAGTCATACAGACCAAGCAAAGCTCCCATACCCACTTTGTCAACGCCTGCCATCCCCAGTCTGTCTGGAGTTTCCATTCTAAAACGCATATCTGCCTTTCTTCCTGCAAGATGCACCTTCTTATAGAATTCAGGATGATAGGTTTCCTGATATACAGATACAGCATCAAGACCAAGACTCTTTAGCAGTGCGTACTCGTCTGTCTCTAGAGGCTGCACCTCCATCTGCAGATACTGGGCATACTTTTTGGCAAGAGGCAGTACCTCTGAGAAATATTCAATTCCTGCTCTGTGAGAGTTCTCTCCTGATACCAGAAGAATATTGCTATAGCCCATCTTGTTCATGGCCACAAGCTCTTCCTCTATCTCAGGGAGTGATAAAACTACTCTTTTGAATTTGTTTGCCGAAGAGAAACCACAGTAGGCACATCTGTTGTTGCACAGATTTGTAAGGTACAGCGGCAGATACATATTCACACATCGGCCAAAGCGCTTTCTTGTAAGCTGCATTGCCTCCTGAACCATCACATCAAGATAATGTGTTCTTGCCCTTTCACTGATAAGAGCTGCAAAATCCTCCACTGTTCTTGGAGTGTTTTTGCTGATGGCTCTTTGGATGTCCGCATCTGTTCTTGAATCTACAAGCTGTGCAAACTTATCTACATCAACTGCGGATATCTCATCAAAAAAGCTCATTACTTCATAGCCTCCTTCAAGAAAGCCTCCATAGGAGAGGTAGCAACTGCAGACTGAGCCTTTGAGGCAAGACCTGCCTCATAGGCTGTACGACCTGCCTCCTGAGCCAGTTTAAATGCATATGACATGGCAACAGGATCACCTGCCGCTGCTATTGCTGTATTTACCATAACCGCATCTGCACCTAACTCAAAGGCAAGAGAAGCATCTGACGGAGCTCCGATACCGGCATCAACAATAACAGGTACATGAGACTGCGCAATAATGATTTCAAGCATTGACCTGGTTTCAAGCCCCTTTGCTGATCCGATAGGTGCACCAAGCGGCATAACCGCGCTCACACCTATATCCTCAAGACGTCTTGCCTGAACAGGATCAGCCTGTATGTACGGGAATACACAAAATCCATCTTTTACAAGCTCCTGACAGGCTACAAATGTTTCTACAGGATCAGGGAGCAGATAGCGCACGTCTGGGTGGATTTCAACCTTGACCCAGTTTGTACCTAAAGCCTCACGCGCAAGATTTGCTGCAAATACAGCCTCTTTTGCAGTTTTGGCACCAGAGGTGTTTGGCATGAGCGTGATACCCAGCTCCTTAAGCGGGCCTACAATCTCGTCTGTGTGATTCTTGATGTCAACACGCTTTACAGCCATTGTGGCAATCTGAGCGCCAGATGCCTTTGCTGATCTTGTTAAAACTTCACCTGATGAATACTTACCAGTACCGATGATCAGTCGGCTTGTAAATTCCTGACCTGCAAGTATAAGTTTTTCTGTCATTTAACCTCCTGAAACCATATTAAACACGTCTAAAGACATTCCATCCTTCAATACAAAAGTGTCATACTGAGCCTTTTTTACAATTGACTCATCTACGGCTACAGCCACTCCGTCCCTTGAGAGGTTCTGACTGTCAAGAAACTCCTTTAAAGTGGTTCCTTCCTTGAGTTCTACATCCTTTTCCTGATTGTAATGAATTATCATAATTAAAGATCTCCTCCGCTTTTACACAGTTCAAGCCATGTTTTTACGGCAGCATCAACATCATCTGCTTTAGTTATTCCTGTTATAAGAGCAACTGATCCTACATTTGCTGACAGTACATCACTGACGTTGTCAAGCTTGATGCCACCGATTGCAACTGTAGGAACCAGATCGTTTAAAATCCTCTGCAGTATGCCAAGCTTGAAACACCCCTGAGGCTTTGACGGCATCTTTTTTGACTGTGTCTCAAAGATATGTCCAAGAGCTATATATGAAGGATGAAGCTGATATGCCTTGATGGTTTCATAGGCACCGTGAGTTGATACACCAAGTCTGAGCCCCGCTTTTCTGATAGCTTCAATGTCTGCATATCTCAGATCTTCCATTCCAAGATGAACGCCATAGGCATGAGCTCTGATTGCAAGCTCATAGTGATCATCGATGAACAGCCGTGCCCGTCTTGAGCTACAGATTTCTACAGCTTTTGTAATCTTCTCATAGAGTTTAGGATCATTTTTATCCTTAATCCTAAGCTGAATTGTTCTGACACCTAGTGCTGTAAGTCTGTCAATCCATTCAACAGAGTCAACCACAGGATAAAGACCAAGCTTCATAGGACATGGGGCAAACGGACCGCCATTTTCAGGGAAACCTTCCTCTTTTACCTCCGGCAGATAATCAATGCAGCTTACAATACCGTTGTGCCCTACAGGAGGTCTTACACCATCAGATGCGATAGCAGGATGTTTAATACCAGAGTAGACATATCCTTTTGCCAGCACTGCCGCATCATGAAGAGCAAAACGGTTTGCTATCAGAGCTGCAATGGCCGATGAGAGTGCACAGCCTCCGCCGTGAGCGCCCTCCCCCTCTACTTTCCCAAAGCTCATGGTAAATTCAAACTCGGAGCTTACAAAAACATCCTTTGCATCAGCACTAAGGACATTGTGCCCTCCTTTTATAATGACAGCCTTTGCTCCTTTATCTAGAAAGAATCTGCCAAGTCTGACAGCCCCCTTCTGCTTTAAATCTTCCTGTGTCCATGAGGCAAGAGTCAGAGCCTCTGGCAGATTTGGGGTGAATACTGTAACAAAAGGCAGGATTTCATCAAGTCTTGCCTTGATATCAGCACTATTTAGGTCACCAGCTGTTCCGCACAGAACAGGATCCCAAACTACAGGAACCCCCAAAAGCGGTCCTTTAAGATAGTCAAGGAATACTGATAAAAGTGAGTTATCAGAGATAAGTCCAACCTTTATGGCATCAATATGATCCCAGTCAGAGCAGGCAGTATCAAGAGTCTTTTCAAAGGTATCCTTATCTGTTGATTTTACACAGGAGATCCTCTTTAGTGACTGAGCAGTAAGAGCACTTACACATGGCAGCGCAAAGGCACAGTTGTCATGAATAGTAATGCAGTCTGCTGTTACACCAGCTCCGCCACCTGAATCCAGTCCTGCTACGACTAAAACCTTTGGTCTTTTATTATCTGTCATTGTACTTTGCCTGCAGTTTGCGGTTTAAACGAATAGGACAGAAACGCGGACCGCACATTGAGCAGAATGAAGGCTCATGTGATTTAGAGCACTCCTCGGGCATCTGAGCTCTCCAGACATTATAGGCGTTGACAGGATCTAAAGAGAGCGCAAACTGATCATACCAGCGGAAATCAGCTCTTGCCTTTGCCATCGCATCATCTCGAATTCTTGCACCTGGTAGCCCCTTTGCAAGATCGGCTGAATGAGCTGCAAGCTTATAGGTGATAAGACCAGTTTTGACATCATCCTCTGTTGGAAGAGCAAGATGCTCTGCCGGAGTTACATAACAGAGCATGGCAGTTCCATATGAGGCAATCATTGAACCGCCGATCGCAGAGGTGATGTGATCGTAGCCAGGAGCAATATCTGTTACCAGAGGCCCTAAGGTATAAAACGGCGCCATATTGCAGTATTTTTCCTGCAGGATCTGATTCTCATACACCTTGTCCATAGGCACGTGACCAGGACCTTCAATAAAACACTGCACTCCAGCATCAAAGCAACGCTTTGCAAGCTTTCCGATATTCTCAAGCTCACCGTACTGAGCCTTGTCACAGGCATCGGCAATACAGCCAGGACGCAGACCGTCACCTAAGGAGAGAGCTACATCGTAGTCATGACAGATCTCAATTAACTCATCAAAATGCTCATAGGCAAGATTCTCGCTGCCTGTATTGAGCATGGCACTTGCCATGATTGAGCCTCCACGCGATACGATACCCAGAGTACGCTTTGCTGCATGCGGCAGAAGCTCAGACAGGAGACCTGCATGAATAGTAAAATAATCCACACCCTGTCTTGCCTGATCTATAACAGTATCTCTGAAAAGTTCCCAGGTAAGCAGATTTACATCTCCATGAGCTCTGTCTAAGGCCTCATATACAGGTACAGTACCGATTGGTACAGGAGATGCTCTTAAAATTGCCTTTCTAAGACCTCCAAGATCATCAATGCCTGTTGAGAGATCCATTACGGTGTCAGCGCCAAACCTGAGGGAAAGTCTTAATTTCTTGATTTCCTCGTCAAAACCAGATGAAAGAGATGAGGCTCCGATATTGGCATTAACCTTGACAGAAAACTTTTTGCCGATAATCATAGGCTCAATTTCTGTGTGATTGATATTTGCAGGAATTACTGCTGTGCCTTTGGCTACCTCCTCTAGTACAACCTCAGGGGTAAAAGGCATTTTTTCTCTGTCAGCACTATATGACTCTCTGATAGCCACATACTCCATATGCGCAGTACACTCACCAGATTTTGCTCTCTCAAGAATGGTTTTCTTTACTTTCCTTGCATCACCATCAATTACATATGGAGCAAAACTCTCTGAGATCTTTGGAAGAACCTTTGCGTCAGTATCAGGACCTTCTACGGTTGAAACCAGTACGCTTTGTGAATTTGACAGATTGATTCTGTTGAATGGAACTTTTATATCTGAAGATTGCCCCTCAATATATATTCTTTCAATATCAGGGGTAAAGATTTGATCGTTTGTCTTGTGAGCCATTTTTAGCATGTTCCAGAGTTAAAAATAAACATTGCATGCCGAAAATGACCTTGTTTCCTACGCTAGCATTAACTAGATCAGGTAAAACGGATTCTGCATAAACAGTCTCAGCCCTTAGGCACTCCGACAAGCAGAATTATTATGTAACTTACCTGGTTAAAACACAAGACAAACAGTAAGATTATTTATCTGCATATCTCAAACTGAGATTTTTATTACAGAATTCCTTATTCCTTTTCTGAGTTTTCAAGGATCCTGTTGATCCTCTCTAAATCCTCAGGTGTATCGACACCAGTCTCAGGGGGCTGCTCTGTTACACCTACAGCAATTGACATGCCATTCTGCATCAGACGAAGCTGCTCGAGTGATTCGGCCTTCTCAAGAGAGCTTAAAGGCATTCTTGAATACTTAAGTACAGTACCTGCTCTGTAGGCATAGATACCGATATGATGATAGTGCTCATGCTCAAGCTCACTGATGCTCTCCTTTTTGAAATTGTCTCGCTCATAAGGAATAGGAGCTCTTGAAAAGTACATTGCCCTGTTATTTGCATCAAAGACAACCTTGACACAGTTAGGATCAAAAACATCCTTCAGATTGTCGATCTTGAAGCACAGTGTTGACATATCGCAGGACGAATTCTCAAGGAGAGTGGCCACCTGTCTTATGTGCTCAGGGTTGATTAAAGGCTCGTCTCCCTGAACATTTACAACAATGGTATCTTCGCTTATCTGCATTTTTTCAATCATCTGTGCAAGTCTGTCGGTACCGCAGCTGCAGTCAGTAGATGTCATGCAGATCCTAACCCTGTCCATGCCTTCAAGGGCACTTTCAACCCTTGGATCATCAATACAGGCTACAACCATTGAAGCATCAGACTTTAAGGCCTGTGTACATACTCTTTTTATCATCGGTACACCGCCAACTAAAACTAGAGGCTTTCCAGGAAATCTAGTTGAGGCAAAACGTGCCGGGATTGCAACGATATAGTCAGTCATATTACCTACTTTTTCAAATCCTTTATCTTTTCTATCAGTCTGTCATAGAAAGTATCAGGAAGATGGGCATCCACTCCCAATACAAACAAATTACCAAGATCAAGATGCGCATATTTGACAGCATCCTTTGCTGTCATGATAACCGGCATCAATGCTGAGACTTCCCTTAGGAACTTCTCATCAATCACTCTGTGATCGCCTGGACAGAGTTTTTTCTCTATACGATAGCCACACTGCTCTACAGTATGATAGACGCGCTCTGGATTGCCTATACCTGCAAGTACTGCCACAGAGCATCCCTTTTGCAGGTAATCATGACTTGCAGTGCTGTCAAAACAGCTGTGCAGCGAGACAGCTGAATTTGGCACAAGATTCATGGAATAATACTTTGGGTTGTCACTTACCCCATTTATAACCGTAAAATCAGCACTTTCAAGATGCCATTTTCCTTCACGAAGAGGACCTGCCGGAAGCAGAAGGCCGTTACCAAGCATTCTCCTGCCGTCAAGTACCACAATCTCGATATCGCGGCAAAGAGAGTAATGCTGCAGTCCGTCATCAGTG
>JBJFET010000091.1:0-9241 GCA_051891035.1 Succinivibrio sp.
GTAAGTTCGAAGGGCAGCTGTGATCTGAACTTTTCAACAACATCGTCTCTTTTTTCTATGCTCTTTGCCGTAAAAGTCTCATTTTTCTTTTTAATAAACAGCAGCGTCAGCTGGTATGCGACCAGTTCTTCAAGACAGACTCGCCTGAACTGATCACTGTGTTCAAGAATAAAGCTCTGTCTGATATCTGTGCACGGATATGGTTTATGACACAGATCAATTGCCTGACTTAATGTCATTCTGTAGGGATTCAGATCTACAGGAAGGATCTCCTTTAGAGTTACTGATTTTAGACTTTTGAGTGTTGCGTCTACAGCTTTTCTGATGGTTGCCTGAGGCACCTTTTCCACCGCATGGTAAATTGGTGTTAGTCTGTCTGATATCTCAATTTCAGCTGAACTGTCCAGAAAGGAGACTGTAGGCTGCTGAAGATTCAGACTGCCGTTGTAATCGTTGACCTTCACCATTCCAAAGGCTAGAACACGTCTTCCGGGAGTGTAATTTCTTATCTGATTTGGATAAAGATTGAAAAAGTCAGCCTCGATTCTTCCTGTACTGTCCTGCAACAGTACTTTTAATAGCCTTACTCTTGAGGTGGTGATGTTTCGTACATCTGCAATAACAGCATCAATAAGTACATATCCTGATCTGCTATCGATGCTACCAATCTGAGTGATCCTGGTCTTGTCCTGATATTTGAACGGAAAATCAAGCAGCAGATCAAAAAGCGAGTAAATGCCCTTGTTGTAAAAACTGTTTACATAACTTGGTCCAAGCCCCTTAATCGTTGAGATATCGGAGCTTGCATAGAAGGAGTCGTCATCCTGAACCATGTTATGTTCCTGCGCCATACACTAGAGAAGCTGCTTGATAAATATGGAGGCACGAAGTCTTTTTACTTTTCTTAGCAGTCTCTGCACCTCATCAGGATAACTTTCAAAGTTATCAAGGTCATTTACACTGCAGATTGGCTTGGTGTGCCTTAAAAGATACTGCTGTTCATGAGAGAATTTCTCCTGAAGCTGATGATGAGGATCAGAAATGATTATTCCGTTTTCAAGATCAAGACTCCATGCACGAGGATTGAGGTTGTTTCCTGTTATCAGCGCAAAGTTATTGTCAATGTACATCCCTTTTACGTGATATGTATTGTCTCCATCTCTCCATAACATTACCTTGAGAAGTCCAGAATCAATATATTTCTGATTCTTTTCAACAAAATCTCTGAGATTCTGCTCATAGATGTATGGAACAGCTCCTACTGGAGAGAAATTCTCTCCCTCTCGTATGAAAAAGTCATTTGCACTCTTGTCACCAACTACAAGTGTTACTGCCACATCTCTGTCAAGAGCATCTTCAATGGCGTTTGAAATCATCTTAGGAGGATTGAAGTAAGGGGTACATATAAACAGCTTTTCTCTTGCCGCACCTAGTAGCCAGAGAATATCTCTGTTAAGGAGGTTTCCTCTTTTGCCAAGTCCTGCCACTGGTGTAACGCCGATCTGATAATCATGAATTTTGTCGTTTTTAACCATGTACTGAACTGATGTCAAATGGCGTCTTAGTTCCTTTATCTCATCACGCATTTCCTTTGCGCCTTTGACTTTTCCCTGAGAAAAATCCTGAACTGCAAAGTTTGTGTGAAATGCGTTGGTTGCATAGGCGCACATGGCATTTGCCAGATCGTGGGAATGGATTTCATGATAGCGGTCAAGACGGTATCTTCCCTTGCTGCCCATGTATACATCATTAATACTTGCGCCTGAGTATAAGACAGTATCGTCAAACACAAATCCCTTAAGATGCATTACTCCAAAAATTTCACGGCGTTTTACAGGTACGCCGTATACTGCAGGTGGGTATTCGCAGTTTTGCGCCTTCTTATAGTAAAGCTCGGAATTGCCAAGAGAAGGACCTTTTCCGATAAGACCTCTCTGAGCTCTGTGAAAATCCACATAGACTCTGATATAAAGTTTTGGATTCTTTGCCTTTGCCTCATACAGTGCATCTAGCACCTTCCTTCCGGTTTCATCATCCTGAAGGTAGAGTGCGGTGATGAGAATTCTTTCTTTTGCCGAAGCTATAAGATCCATGATCCTCTTATAGCATCTGGCAGGGGTCTCCAGAATATCGTATGAAGAGGCTTCCACTGGAATTGTAGGTAACTGCTGAAGCCTTGTTTGACAGTAAAGTGCGCCTGGCAGACTTTTATTGAAAAAGAACATCTTCAGTACTCCTAAATTGCAGCTGTAGCCTTGTTTAGCCAGTTCACCTCATCTTCTGTAAGAGATGTTGCGGCATTGGTAATAACATTATTTACGTTTTGATGGTAATTGTTAAGCCAGTCTATTTCTTTTTGTGATAGAAGGTTTTTATCTATCAGTCTGTTGTCAAAAGGAACCAGAGTTAGTGGAGAAAAGGTCAGCATATGCTGCATACCTGGTTGTGTGCACTGCAGTACTACCAGCAGATTCTCAAGTCTGATGCCAAATTCTCCTTCCTTATAGAATCCAGGTTCATCGGAAATTACCATTCCTGGTACCAGAGGAACTGTTGATCTCTTTGATGATATAACCTGAGGCCCCTCATGAACTGACAGTACATGTCCAACTCCATGTCCTGTTCCGTGAGCAAAATCAAAGCCGCAGTCCCATAACGGTCTTCGGGCAATTGCATCAATCTGCAGACCTGATGTTCCCTTTGGAAATACCAGTGTGGCAAGTGCAATGTGTGATTTTAACACCAAGGTATACATTCTTTTTATTTCATCTGACAGATGATGTCCTACAAGGATGGTTCTGGTAATATCCGTGGTGCCTTCGATAAAATGAGCTCCACTGTCAATGAGAAACAGACAGTCCTTGCCAAGATTTCTTGGGGTATCGGTATTTTCGTGATTGTAATGACACATTGCCGCATTAGGTCCTAATGCTGCGATAGTGGCAAATGAAGGTTCGATAAAACCGGCCTCAACCTTTCTGAATCCCAAAGCCCTCTCAGCAAGCTCCTTTTCATCTATGTCCTCAACTCGACGCATAAATGCATCGTCGCTGTCCGTTGGAAGTTCAAGCTTTGTCTGATTATCAAGCCATGAAATGAAACGGCACATGGCAATGCCATCCTTGATGTGTGCCTTGTACTCTCCAGCAACCTCGATATGATTCTTGCAGGCCTTTGGTAACTGACACAGACCAAGCCCCTCAACTACTTTTGCTCCGCCCTCATAAAGCTTCATCATGACGTGAGCATTGGTGGTGTCTGGATCAATATATACAGTACATGATGATGAGCACAGTCTGTCTAAAACATCATCAAAGCGGTCCTCAGGGAAGATATCAATATGACCGATATGCTCCTGCAACTGATCAAGAATGCTGTCGTCCTTGAAATGGTTTGGATTGATGTACCATTCAAGAGCCTCATTGGAGTAGGCAACCATGCGACAGTTTATGACCGGCAGGTACTTTCTGTCCCTGCCTCTTATATTGAGCAGCCAGCAGATACTTTCTGGATCGCAGATAACTGACGCATCAAGATCTTGATCTCTTAAAGACTGCGCAATCTGCTGTCTTTTCTGAGGGCTTGGGCAACCGTTGTATTCATCAGGGAATATTGTGATTTCTGATATGACAGGTTCTGGCTTGTCCTCCCAGATCCTGTCTACTAGATTCTCTGTAAGAGGTACAAGCTCAATATTGAAAACCTCAAGCTCTGTTTTGATTTTATTGTAGTCATGATAGCTGATGCAGTTTACATCAATGCCTACTTTTGAATTCTTTGGGAGAATGTTGCATATCCAGTTGCTTGGACTGACTTTTGTAAAATTAAAGTCCTGATACAGGCTGTCATCAATCTGCTCTTTTACCTGTACAACATATCTTCCATCGACAAAAATGGCACATGACCTGTTTGCCGTATAGGCTTCATCGGTATTATCTGATTCTATCTCAATGCCTTTGGATAGAAGCTGCTCATTGAAATTTCTGCATACAACAGCAAAACCTGCGCTTCCTGAGAAACCGGTCAGATACTTTATGCGCTCTTGATCATCGTTTAGCTCGTATGACAGATATTCATCGTCATGGGTAATGATGAGCGCATCAAGTTCGAGTCCTGCAAGCAGCTCAATCAGTAAATCAGTTCGTTGTGCATAGATGCTTTTATTTTGATCAGACATAAATGGTACTTATTGTTTTGTTCAATAAAACAGGGTCAGCAAAGTTCTGACGCTATGTTTGCAGCTTTATTCAAAGCTTCTTATACAAGATCATTCCATTGTGATCTTAACATATACGTATTTTGGTATCTATTATAGAGAAAAGATGCAGATAAAGTGTACAATCATACCTATGACTCAAGAATTACTAGCAGGAAAAGAAATGAACACTTTAATTGATAACCCTTTACTGAATTATGCCGGACTACCTCCTTTCTCACAGATAAAAAATGAACATATCAAGGACGCAGTTCATAGTGCCATTGATAAGTGTACTTCTGTAATCAAGGATGTCTGCGACAGGTTCAGAGATGACCCTACCTGGGACAATGTCGTTTCTCCAATTGAAGAGGCGGATGACAGATTATCAAAGGTATGGTCGGTAGTATCTCATCTGAAATCTGTAAACAATACTGCTGAACTTAGAAAAATATATGAAGAATGTCTGCCTCTTTTGTCAGAATTCTCTTCTTGGGCAGGTCAGTACAAGCCATATTTTGAAGTGCTAAAGAAGATTGAATCTTCTGATGCTTTTGGAAGGCTCTCTCTTCCTCAGCAGAAAGCGATAAAGAATTCCATCAGAGATTTTAAGCTATCCGGTGTTGACCTGAATGATGAGGATAAGGCTGAATACACCAGAATAGTAACTAGGATCAGTGAACTTGAGTCGCTGTTTTCTAATAATGTTCTTGATGCCACTCATGGATATACTCTTCATCTTGCCGACAGCAAAAGACTGAAGGGCCTTCCTGAGAGTGCGGTAAAGTTGGCTCTTGATGAGGCTGCTTCCCGTAAACTTGAAGGATATGTGTTTACGCTGGAAATGCCTTCTTACTTACCTTTTATGACTTACTGTGAAGATCGTCAGTTAAGGGAGCAGATGTATAAGGCGTACACCACAAGGGCTTCAGAAATCGGTCCTGATGCAGGCAGATGGGATAATGCTCCTGTAATGGAAGAAATTCTCTCATTAAGACATAAGCTGGCAAATCTTTTGGGTTATCAGACCTATGCTCACCTGTCACTGGCCAAAAAGATGGCAGATACTCCTGATACTGTAATCGGCTTTTTATCTGATCTGGCAAAAAAATCTCACAGTCAAGGCGAGCGCGAAATAGCAGAGCTTAGAGATTACGCCAGAAAATCAGGCTGTGATGATCTTATGCCATGGGATATGGCATTTTATTCAGAAAAGCTAAGGCAGGAGAAATATTCTTATTCTGAAGAGGAGTTAAGACCATATTTCCCCGAGAACGTTGTAATAAAAGGTATGTTTGAGTGTGCCCACAGACTGTATGGTATAACACTCAAGGAAAGGCTTGGTGTTGAGGTCTGGAATGAGAATGTCAAATGCTTTGACGTCTATGAGGACAAGTTTGGTTCTCGTATAGGCTCACTTTATATGGATCTCTATGCAAGATCAGGAAAGAATGGCGGAGCATGGATGGATGAATGCCTTACACGCAGATACCGTTTTGACGGAGCCCTGCAGCTGCCTGTTGCCTATCTGGTATGCAACTTCTCCCGTCCAGTTGACGGCAAATACTCTCAGCTTACTCATGATGAGGTCGTGACCCTGTTCCATGAGTTTGGTCATACCCTGAACCAGCTTCTTACAAAAATTGATATTGCAGATGTCTCTGGTATCAATGGAGTGCCTTGGGATGCTGTTGAGCTGCCAAGTCAGTTTAATGAGAACTTTGCCTGGCAGCAAGAGGTTCTGCAGTTCCTGTCAGGACACGTAAAGACAGGTAAGTCTTTACCAGCTGAGAAGCTCAAGGCAATTATCGATGCTAAGAATTTTGAGTCAGCAATGGCAATGCTAAGGCAGATTGAGTTTGCTCTGTTTGATTTTAGAATTCATTATGAGTATAAGCCTGAGTGTGGAGGTAGAATTTATGAGATCCTGGATGATGTCAAATCTCAGGTGGCAGTTGCTCCTCAGTATGCTGACAGCAGGTTCCCAAATGGATTTACCCATATATTTGCCGGAGGGTATGCGGCAGGTTACTACAGCTACAAGTGGGCAGAGGTATTAGCTGCAGATGCATTCTCTCTGTTTGAGGAGAATGGTATTTTTGACAAGACAACAGGTAGCGAATTTGCTGATCTGATCCTCTCATGCGGCGGTGCATCTGATCCGATGAAGAATTTTGAAGAATTCAGAGGAAGAAAGCCAAGTGTGGATGCTCTGCTAAAGCAAAGTGGCATTACAGGCTAGTTCAGACGGATAAGGCGCATACAGCGCCTTATCTTAAGATTATGGACTAATGTTTTCTTGAGGCAGGTCGTCTGGCGTTTTTCTTGACTGCTCCAGGATCAGGAAGGATAAGGCCACCAAAAGGTTCGGCTGGGGCGCCGATAATAGAACGGGTTTCCTTGTTGATCTCAACAACTCTTACACTAAGCTTGTCACCAAGTCTCTTTACTAGCTGACCTTTAACATAAGCTTCACCGGTATCACCCTGAAGTATCAGATCTTCCTTGTTCTCTGAAATATATGAGAAAGGTATAAAGAGCATTGCTCCATTTTCATCAAGAAATACCTTGAGTCCGCCACGGGAGATATCAAATACGGTTGCGCTAAATACGGTTCTGTTTCTGATATCCTTTTCTAAAAACTCGACGTACAGCCAGTCTCTGACATCTCTTTCGGCCATTCTGTTGGTTCTGCGGGCCTCATTCATCTCCTTGAGAATAACCTCGTCAGGCAGAGTAGGTTTTGATTTGTCTGCAATCAGAGACTTGATGAGTCTGTGATTTACCATATCTCCGTACTTACGGATAGGGGAGGTCCAGGTTGCATAATTCTCAACGCCCAGAGCGTAATGAGGTCCAGGAACAATACTGATTTCAGAATATTCCTGAAGCTTTCTGATGCGGCCGTCAAGGTAGTCATTGTCATTTTTTAGGGCAAAGCGTCTTATTGAATTGTACTCTTCAATGGTACCAAGCTTGCTCTCATCAAAAGGACACTTCTCCTTTTCAAGAAGTTCAACAATGTCTTTTTTCTTCTGAAGATCAAAACCATTGTGAACGTTGAATATGCCAGAGTTCAGATTTTTTGCCAGAAAATCACCTGCAGCAAGGTTGGCTACAATCATAGCTTCTTCGACAATCTGATTTGCAATGCGTCTGTGATTTACCTCGATATGGTCAAGAGCACCGTTGTCCTTGAGTATAAACTCATAATCAGGTCTGTTCTTGAAAGATGCAGCATGTGTAGAACGGTACGCATCACGTACTTTTGTAAATTCAACAAGCAGATTGAGAATTCCTCTTATTTCCTCTGTAGGAGTGAAGGTGGCGTTCTCTTTTTTCTCAAGATAGTCAGATACCTCGTTATATACGAGTTTTCCATGCGATCTGATATTAGCAATAATAAACTGAGTCCTGTCTTTTATGACCTCGCCATCTTCTGCTACACAGATAATACCAACCAGAGCCGGTCTTACCTCATCTGCTCTTAGTGAACACAGGTTTTCAGACAGTACTCTTGGCAGCATTGGAATATCGCGTCCTGGAAGGTAAATTGAAAATGCCCTGTGTGATGCAATCTGATTGATATGAGATTCTTCACTGATATATCCTGTAGGATCGGCAATTGCAACATAGAGGTTAAAGCCTGACTCTGTTCTCTCTATGTACAGCGCATCATCCATATCCTCTGTATGAGCAGAGTCGATGGTTACAAAAGGAATATCAGTAAGATCCTTTCTTATCAGATCTTTTTCTGCAAATTCAAATTCTTCGTCAGCAGGTTCTGCTGTAGGAAGGTCGTAGCGCCTTAAGCTTACAAGCCATGGAGCCTTTGGTTCATCCTTTTTACAGATGAGCTCATCAACAGATGCTCTGAAAAACTTCTTTTCAAGAGCATGAGAAGTCAGATTGCAGATAACCCAGTCACCATTTGAAAGAGGTTCTTTTCTTTCAGATCTCTTGTCGTCAGCCTGGATTTTTATGCTGATGCTAGGGTGATCTGGGATGATGTTGAGTTTTCCGGAGATAAACAGGACTCTTCCTACAAATCTTTTTAGATATGGCTCTACAAGCTTTTCTGGAACAGCATGAGATTTGTCATTTGAGTCTGATTCAATTACAGCTCTGATTCTGTCTCCATTAACGACATTCTTCATGTCGTTTGGTGCGATAAAATAGGAATCTCTGTCAACTTCTAAAAAGCCAAAACCTCTGTCGGTGCTTTTAACGAAACCTTCTTTTTTTACTTTTTCTTTTTCAAAATTATTCTTCAGTGCGCGCAATGCTGGATTATCTAAAAGCATGCTTTTCTCCGGTAAAAATCAGTAGAGCTAGATTATACAATGCAGGATATGTGTTTTATCAAAATTTTGAAAAAACAATGTTATTTACACTCAGAAATGGCAATATTCATTTACAATGAAGGACGTGTGTGAATGATGGTATGAAAGTGATGATAAATAACAGATTCTATAATATCAAATCAGTGACAATGCTGTTTGCCTTTACAAACTGCCTGCTTGGCTGTTCTGTTGGTTTCTACTATGGTTTCTGTTCTTTAAGGTCTCTGTTTGTGGCATTGTGCATTCTGATCTGTGGTCTTGGAATACAGTCCCTGTGCAACTTTTCAATTGACTACTCTAGGGCTTATAAAAAGCATAAATCAGATCGGCAGAACGGAATCACCTCACCGATGATGATTGGTGAGTTCTCTCTTACACAAAAGCGCAAGACGATGGCACTTGTGACTCTAAGCGCTGCTATAAGCGGAACTTTGGGAATATATGTTGCTGTAGGTTCTAATATTCAGATCCTGTCTTGGTTTATTTTTCTGTGTGCGCTACTTATTCTTTTAACTATGTTTTTTACGACAACCACCGTTTACAGATACAAAGGAATAGGTGCCATTGCCATTTATGTGGTTTTTTCCTGCGTGTCTATTGTGGGATCTCAGTTTCTGATCGTAGCAGCATCGCATTCAACAATAGATATCTATCCTGATACCTATCTATTGGCAATAACGGCTGTTGCCAACTCGCTTATTAT
>JBJFET010000092.1:0-2191 GCA_051891035.1 Succinivibrio sp.
CGAATATACCGATGACATAGTAGCAGTTCAAATGTGGACAGACATTGAAAAGTCTGTAGGGGAGCAGGGCTCATTTTTGGCTGATGACACTAGCACATTGTGATTATGAACAATCTCTCCTGACATACTGGAATAAATTACAGCATCAATATCCTGCCTTTCAGATAAAAGCATACCGATATCTACAGCCTGACGGCACCCCTGAGAGAGACGTCGTGCTGTCATCATCGGAACTTTCTGCGGTTTTAGATTAACTGCACTTGAATCAGGGGTTAACTCACCTTTTGCAATCTTTGCAAAGTCACTTAAGCTGCAAAGACCAAAAGCTCTGCCTTCAATGTCTTCAATATTAAAAGAGAATTCCATACTATGCTTTCTTACAGATAAACAGAGAATTAGTAATACCAAGATTGTCTATAACATGCTCAATTGTAAAGCCAGCCTTTTCAATAAGCTCTGTAAGGGCTGCTGTTGTAAAGAATCTTGAATAGCCGTTGGCAATTGCAGTGAAGTATAAAGATCCTGCGTTAATTGACATGCTTGCAGCTTCAAACTTCTGTCTGTCAGCAATACGGTTATTGTACAGTTAGTTTGTGACATTACATTCATATTTGTGAATAACCTCACATTTTTCTTTTTTAAAGAAAAAGAGGGGGCTCGGGGGGAGAAAAGGAAACTTTTTTCTTTACCCTGCCATTCGCATCTTTTCCTTACCAACCATTGCGAATTCACTGCTGTCCATTTTAGAAGCTCTGATCTTGTTCTTAATCTTAGAACGTTTACTGTAAAACGGCATTACTACAGCATCCTTAGGCATTCTCCAACGTTTGAATTTGCCTGTAGATTCAACTAAAGCTTTCTGCTTTTGATGACTCTCAAAGAACTTCTCAATGATCATGTTTCTTCTGCTCATTATTTCGTCACCTTTACCATCAAAGCATTGAGATGGAGTGATATAGCAGATGCCACTGTGACGGTGAATGTTGTTATACCAGTCATA
Organism: Succinivibrio sp.; assembly: GCA_051891035.1. GTDB lineage: Bacteria > Pseudomonadota > Gammaproteobacteria > Enterobacterales > Succinivibrionaceae > Succinivibrio. The sequence continues at coordinate 1,001 of JBJFET010000092.1, forward strand.
GTATTTATCAACCCAGCCTCTTGCTTGAGATAAGGTATCAAAGCTTTGAGGAATAGCTACTTCATGACCGTGTTTAAGCAGTCTGAAGCTAGCTTCCATATGAGCATTGTCATTGCTGTGTCTAGGTCTGTTATAGGTACATGAAATACCTAGTTCCAGACACTTGGCAACCATGGTAGAACCTCTCATAGGAGCACCATTGTCACTGTGCAACTCAAGAACCTTACCAAAGATATCTGTATTGCGTCCTTCAGCTCTTATAAGAGTGTTATCACCCTTTATAAATCCTACCTTTTCAACAGCTTTCTCAATGAATTTGGCAGCTATATCAGCAGACTGTATATCATGAACCTCCCAGTGGATCATCTTTCTGCTGTATAAGTCCATGACAGCATAAAGATAATAGTACTCACCCTGAGGATTGGTCTTATACAGGTAGGTAATATCCCATACCAATACCTGTTTAGGTGCTGTTGCTACTAGTGTTCTACGCTCTACTGAATCATCTTTGTTTGAGTTCTTATCAGTTCCTCTTTTGTTGTTGCACTTAACCTCTTCAAGTAATCTGTATAGCCATTTTACAGAGCCTAAGTAAACTCCTTGCTCATCAAGGTACTTAGCCTGCAGCTCTGAAGGTGACATATCAGGATTTAGCATTAGTGCTTCTATTGCCTGCTGTCTCTCTTCATCTGAGTATTTGGCGTTATTTGGATGAGATGAGCCTTTTCTCTTATCTTTCAAGCTCTTCTTCCAATTTGTATAAGTATTCTGTCCTATACCTAAGATTTCAGCCATGTACTTGATGCTAAGGATACAGCTCCTGTTCACTTCAAATTGTCCACAGCTAAGAACCACATTAGCAATAGTAACCGCTTGGTGGTTTTCATCTATAAACTGTAATATCTTTGCCTTATCTTCAGCTGAGGTTATTTTTCCTCGTTGTTTTTGCCGAAGAAGGCTTGAGCTTTTTTTAGGAATGCCTCCTTTACTGCATATTCAGCCAGGGCATCCTTCATCCTATCAAGCTCTTTGTCCTTGCTCTTTAATTCTGCACTCTGCTTGATGTCTTTGGCTTTAAGCTGCTTGACCTCAGCTCTTAGTCTCATTAACTCATTTTCAAGAGATTCTTTCTTGCTGTTATTAGCGTTCATACAGTTTACTTTCCATGCATTCAATTCACTGGCGTAAATA
>JBJFET010000093.1:0-9204 GCA_051891035.1 Succinivibrio sp.
CTCTTACCGTGTACTACTTTCAATTTTTACCCATAACTATGCACGAAGAGCCTTATTTTTTGTCATATTATTACCTCATCATTGACTAACAACTTGAAAAGTATAGCACTATTATTAGCAATAGGTAACACAAATTACCTATTGCTAATAATATTAAGGTAATGATTTACCGAAGATAAGGCTTATCGTTTAAAAGAAAGGATAAAAAAAAGCTTCATACCGTCAGGCAGAAGCTTTTCTGATTCAATATAACAAATTAGAGTGATAACTCTTTTAGGACATATGCTCTTAAGGTGTCATAGTCTGCAGGAAGCTCTACAGCGCATGATTCTAAGGCAACCTTATCTTCAAGAGCCTTTGGCAGAGGAAGAGAGATATTCAGTATTCTGTCAACTTCACTCTTAAACTTGGCAGGATGTGCAGTGCCAAGGAAGATACCAGTCTCCCCTTCTTTGAGGTTATCAGATAAAGTCTGATAGGCAATTGCAGCATGAGGCTCAAGAATATAGCCAGTCTTCTTGTATAAGGCCTGCATGGTCTTTTCTGTCTGCTCATCTGTCATTGAACCAAAGTCAAAATCAGATAATGACCAGCCCTGCATCTTCACTAGAGCTTCTACTCTTGGCCAGTTGTTAGGACGGGAAATATCCATTGCATTTGACAGAGTTGCAACTGTTGCATGAGGATCCCACTTGCCAGACTGAAGATAACGAGGAACTGTATCATTGGCATTGCAGGAAATTACAAAACGGGCCTTCAGACCTAAAGACTTGGCAATTAAACCTGCAGTGATATTTCCGAAGTTTCCACAAGGAACAGAGAATACAACTTTTTCTCTCTTCTCTTTTGGTAACTGAGCTACAGCCTCAAAGTAGTATGATACCTGTGCTAGCAGACGGCTAATATTGATTGAATTTGCTGAATTCAGACCTACAGTCTGTTTAAAATCAGCATCATCAAATGCAGTCTTAACCATATCCTGACACTCATCAAAGATACCCTGTACCTGAACTGCTCTGATGTTCTTTCCTAAAGTTGCGATCAGTTTTTCCTGAAGATCAGAAATCTTTCCTTTAGGATAAAGAACAACTACATCAATTCCGTTCTGTGCGTAAAATGCATCAGCAACAGCTGCACCGGTATCACCTGATGTGGCTGTCAGAATTGTAAGATGTTTATCACCGCGAATTGCACCTAAGACACGTGCCATGAAACGGGCACCAAAATCCTTGAATGCAAGGGTTGGTCCGTGGAACAGCTCAAGGGCATAAACATTCTCATCAGCCTTTACAATAGGAGCCTTGAAAGTGAAGGCATCAGCGATAATGCTCTCAAGCTCTGGGATCTCATCACCAATCAGGTGACGCAGGATCTTCTGTGATCTCTCAACTAATGGTAAATCAAGAAGCTCATCAACATTATCAAGAGGAACAATATGATCCGGGAAGAACAGGCCCTGATCTTTACCGATTCCTTTTACCACTGCCTGAGCAAAAGAAACCTGCTCATTATGATCTTTTAAATTAAATAATTCCATCGTAAGTTATTCCTCGATTTCTTCGGCAAATGCACCTTTTCTGTCAATTTTGCAGACATGACAGAAACCATCCTCATTTGCTATAAAATTCTTCTCAAGATATTCCTTCATCATGCAGGCCTTTTCAAGATCTTCAAACACGGAGAATACTGAAGAGCCTGAGCCTGAAATACCTGTTGCAAGAGCACCGATAGAAGCGCCATACTCACGAGATTGTGTAAATCCAGGAATAAGAGAGGCACGATATGGTTCTGCAATCACATCAACAAGGCATGAAGAGGCAAGCTTGTCATCGCCTGTATGGCAGGCATTGACAAAGGTCGCAAGACGTCTGCCAAAACTGATTACATCAGCTCTGGAATACTCTTTTGGAAGTATCTGTCTTGCAGCATTGGTAGATACCTTGATGCCTGGGAAACAGGAGACAAAGTACCAGTTATCAAAATCAGGAAGAGTGGTAGAGATAACACCATTTTCCTGCACGATAAGCTGCAAACCACCAAAATAACATGGAGCAACATTATCGTAATGGATAGAACCAGAGATTTTGCCTTCAAGTCTACCCATAAGTTCTAGGCAACCATTCTTGCCTAAAACTTCGCCATGAATCGCATCAAGAGCAACTACTGCTGCTACAACGCTTGCTGCAGATGAGCCTAAGCCAGAACAGACAGGAAGATTCTTTGACAGCTCCATATGAACGTCAAGAACCTTTAGGCCTCTCTTTTCTAACTCTTCCTTATACATAAGGTAGGCATCATATACGATATTCTTTTTAGGATCGCTTGGAAGCTTATGAGCATATCTGCCGCAGATGCTAACTGAACATCCCTGATCATCACTTTCACAGATGGTGATCTCATCTCCTAAAACAGCGCCATCAATAGGCTTTAATGCAGCACCAAGCAGATCAAAACCAACTGAGAGGTTTGCAGCAGAGGCCGGCGCATATGCCTTGAAAATCTTAGTCATTATTATTCCTCGTGAGCCCAGTTCTGAAGACGAAGCACATCAGCAAGAACACCAGCTGCAGTTACAGCAGTTCCAGCACCATAACCTCTGATTACCAGAGGGATAGGCTGATAGTATGCGGTTGTAAAAGCAAGAGCGTTTTCGCCGTCACGAACCTTGAATAAAGCCTGATCAGGACCAACAGGCTGAACAGAACATGTGCACTTGCCATCTTTTATTGAGCCGACATAGCGAAGCACCTTGCCCTCAGCCTTTGCCTTGTTAACCATTTGGCTAAACTGTGCATCAGCATTCTTGATGTTGTTGAGAACCTCTTGGGCATTCGCGCCTTGCAGATACTCAGCAGGAACTGCTCCCTGAACATCGACGTCTGATAGCTCAAGCTTCAGTCCGCATTCACGTGCAAGGATAAGAAGCTTTCTTGCCACATCCATACCATCAAGATCATCCTTTGGATTTGGCTCTGTAAAGCCTTTTTCATAGGCGTTTTTGGTTGCCTCTGATAAGGTCATTCCATCTTCAACAAGACCAAATATGTATGATAGGGTACCAGAGAGAATACCTGAGAATGAAATCAGGCTGTCACCTGCTGCAAGCTCGTTCTGCACTGTGTTGATAATTGGAAGACCAGCTCCGACGTTTGCCTCGTACAGGAACTTTCTGTGCTGAGCACGAGCTGTATTGCGAAGCTCTGTATAGTACTCGTAGGTGCCGGTATTTGCCTTCTTGCTAGGAGTTACCACGTGGTAGCCGGCTTTCATATAGTTTACATAATCAAGAGCTAAAGCCTCAGATGAGGTACAGTCAACAAAGATTGGGTTGATCAGGTGAGCATCCTTAATCAGCTGCTCAGCTGACTCTGGATTGAGAGATGGAGTCTGACTCTGCTCTAAAAGCTCCCTGTAGTTGTCAAGATCAACACAGTTTGGATCTGAGATAAAGTGTTTTGAATTGCCGATACCTACAACACGGATATCGATACCGTGATTATCAGCAAGCTCTTTTCTCTGACGCTTGATCTGAGAGAGTAACTCGCCGCCTACGCCACCACAGCCTACAAGAACAATATCAAGACGCTGCTTTGAATTGAAGAATGCAGTGTGAGCAAATGCTACAGCCTCAGTTGCTCTCTTCTGAGAGATTACTGCAGAAATAGAACGCTCTGATGAACCCTGAGCGATAGCTCGGATATTAACATTGGCTTCAGCCAGTGCTCTGAAGAACTTTCCTGAAATACCGCGCACCATGCGCATACCATCACCGACAACGGAGATAATTGCACATCCTTCCTTGATTTCGATAGGATTTAACAGGCCCTCTTTGAACTCAAGCTTAAATTCTGAGTTGATTGCCTTCTTGGCCTTGCCAAGATCTGACTGTGCAACGCAGAATGAGATGGAATACTCTGATGATGACTGAGTAATAAGTGTAATTGAAACCTGTGCACGTGATACGGCAGTAAAGAGTCTTCCTGCCATGCCGACCATACCCTTCATGCCAGGACCTGAGATATTGATAAGAGCGATATTCTTAAGATCAGAAATACCCTTGATAGGTACTGACATATCGGTCTCATCGGAAATTAGGGTACCCTCACCCTTTGGATTCTTGGTGTTTTTGATTAAGCATGGGATCTTGAACTGAGCAATAGGAGCAATTGTTCTTGGGTGAAGAACCTTTGCACCAAAGTATGAAAGTTCCATTGCTTCGGCGTATGACATCTTCTTTAAAAGAACAGCACCTTCTACTGCTCTTGGATCACAGCTGTAAACACCGTCCACATCGGTCCAGATCTCACAGCAGTCAGCTCCGGAGATCGCAGCTAGGCAGGCTGCAGAATAGTCAGAACCGTTGCGTCCAAGTAAAACCAGCTGTCCCTGTGCATTGCCACCACAGAAACCTGCCATTAGAGTTATGGCATCCTTATCATCTTCAATGGCACTGTATCTGGCCTTTGACAGTTCGATATTCACAGAAGACTCCATAATACCGCCTTCTGTTACCAGAACCTCTACAGGATCAATGACTCTGACCTTCTTGCCAAGAGCCTTCAGAAGCTCTGACATGATCATGATGGAGAAACTCTCGCCGCGGCTTTCCATAAAAGCCATTACAAGTTCAGGGCAGACACCTAGCAGAGTAATACCATCAATACGCTGCTTTAACAGATCAACAGTACTGTTGAACTCATCCATTATCTTGTTGGTGTCAAACTTGTCGTACTTTGCGCCTAATGTGGTAATAATTGGTTCGACGATAGAACGGATCTGAGTGAACTCTTCAGCTCCATCCTTGCCAGAGGCGCCCTGAGCAACAAGTGCTACTAATAAGTTAGTAATCTTTGCTGGGGCTGACAAGACCAAAGCTGTCTGTGAATTCTTTGAAGTATCAAGTGCAATCTTCGCAACATCCTCAAAACGCTGTGCATTTGCCACTGATGTTCCGCCGAACTTAAGAACGCGCATATTATTAGGCTCCTGTTGAAACGCAGTAATCTTTATTAAATCAAATAGTTTTACAAAACATTATCTGTATATGATGAAAATCATATTTTTAATGGTTTTGGATAAGTTGTCAAACTTTATTTACGATACATTTGCCATTTTCGGCAAACACTGTCGCACACAAATTTAAAAATTAAATTTTTCTATTTGATTTTCAATATGTTACAAGTTGGCATCAACATTGCTATGCACAGTATATATAAAAGTTTACAGGATTATTGTGTATGGAAAATGTATCTAAAATGAGCAACTATCTGTCAAGTTTGTTATTTGGCAGAGGAAACGGTATTGATTTAAAAAGCAATCAGGAGAGCTACAGTGCTGAATTTAAAGACAATCTGAACAGATCTATTATTGAAAAGGAAAAACTGCTCTGTGAGAGTGAATCTGTCAATGTCATAGGAAGTCATCCTGCCTGTCAGCTTGTATCAGCAAGTCCTCTTTATGATCTTGACGATACTCCTATTATTCTAGGAAACACTGAACTTGCTCAGGCTTCATGCTCGGTGGCACACCTTGTTAACAGTATGCTATCAATGCTTCTTGAATTTGAAAACAGCAGTATCTATATAAGTTCAAAGATGCTCTTTCTGATAGGATACCTTATGAGAGATGATCAAAGAGAATCTCCAAAGAATCAGTGTATGCAGACATCCTGTAGCAGTTCTGATCTCTACAACTACAAGGTTAAACCATACTACTTTCCATTATTCATCATGGCTTTCAATCTAGCCGAACAGATAAAAAGGATCAGCGTAAAGACCTTTGACTATAAGAAGGAGAAAAAGAAGATCCTCAAGAAAATGGAAGAAATGAACAAAAAGAAAAAAGAGAGAATGGCTCAGTTTGCTGCAGGTTTTGAGTTTGACATCGGTTAACTGATTGTTTTTTCCTAAATAAAAATGAGCTGTACAGCTCATTTTTTGTTTCCTTTATGCACCAAAAAACAGCTGTTCTACGCCATCGATTAAAAAAATGCGATCAAAAGGTACTTTTTATAGTAAAATGTCACAAGTTTTGTGCTGAAAATTAAAAAATAACAATTAGCAGCACGCTTTGAATAATCGAAAAAACATATTTATCGAGGATATAGAATTATGAGAACTCCTGTTGTAATGGGTAACTGGAAATTAAACGGTACCAAGTCAACTGTAACCGATCTGATCAAGGCTTTCAGAGAGCCAGCTGATAAGGCTGCTAAAGTTGATGTAGCAATCTGCGCACCAGCAATCTTCATTGGTATGGTTGAGTCATTAGCAACTGGTTCAAAGTTAAAGTGGGGTTCTGAGGACTGCGATATCCACACCACTGGTGCTTTCACCGGTGAGAATTCACCTGTTATGTTAAAGGAATTCGGCTGTACCTACGCTATTGTTGGTCACTCAGAGCGTCGTGGCTACCACAACGAGTCAAACGAAGTTGTAGCTGGCAAGTTCAAGGCTGCTTTAGACAACGGTCTAGTACCAGTACTGTGCATCGGTGAGTCAGAGGCTGAATACGATGCAGGCAAGACCTTAGATGTATGCAAGGCAGAAATCAAGGCTGTTATCGATTTATGCGGTATCGAGGCATTCAATAATGCAATCATCGCCTACGAGCCAATCTGGGCTATCGGTACTGGCAAGACAGCAACACCTGAGATTGCACAGAACGTTCACCACGGTATCCGTGAGTTCTTAAAGACCTTCAATGCAGAAGTTGCTGATGGCGTACGTATTCTTTACGGTGGTTCTTGCAATGCTAAGACTGCACCAGAGTTATTCTCACAGCCTGATATCGATGGCGGCTTAATCGGCGGCGCATCATTAAAGGTTGCAGACTTTACAGCTATCATTGAAGCAGCTGTAGCAAACGCTTAATCAACAAATACGGACACATGTATCATGGCGATCAAAAAAATTGGAGTTCTAACCTCAGGTGGTGATGCACCTGGAATGAACGCAGCAATTCGTGCTGTAGTTCGTACCGCATTATCATATGGATGGGAAGTATTAGGTGTTCGCGATGGTTACGCTGGTTTACACGCAGGTAACTTCGTAGAACTAACAAGACGTTCAGTTTCTGATCTGTTAAATCGTGGCGGCACCTTCTTAGGTACAGCCCGTTTCCCTCAGTTCAAGCAGGAACAGGTTAGAAAGGAAAGTGTTGAAGTTATGAAGCAGAACGGCATCGATGCTCTTGTAGTAATCGGTGGTGACGGTTCATACATGGGCGCAAAGCTTATTTCTGAGTTAGGATTCCCATGCATCGGTCTTCCTGGCACAATTGATAACGACATCGCTGGTACTGATGCTACTATCGGTTTTGATACTGCATTAAATACTGCTGTTGAGGCTATCGACAAGTTACGTGACACCTGCTCTTCACATAAGCGCATCAGCGTTGTTGAGGTTATGGGTCATCACTGTGGTGATTTGGCTGTATGTGCTGCTGTATCATGTGGTACTGAGGCAGTTCTTGTTCCTGAAGTTGAGTGGAACAAGGATGAAGTTTATGCAAACATCAAGAAAGGTGTAGATGCAGGCAAGCGTCACGCAATCTTGGTTGTATGTGAGCTTCAGACAGACGTTCACCAGATGGCAAAAGAGCTTGAGGCTTTAACTGGTCTTGAGACTCGTGCTACCGTTTTAGGTCACATTCAGCGTGGCGGTTCACCAACTGCTGTTGATCGTGTATTAGCTTCACGTATGGGTGCTTATGCCTGTGAGCTCTTAAAGAGCGGTGAATCAGGTCGTTGCATCGGTGTTAAACGTGGTGAGCTGGTTCACTACGATATCATCGAGTGTATCAACAACATGAAACACAAGTTCATGCAGAGCACATTCGATTTAGCAAACAGCTTAGGTTAATAAGCTATCAATGCCAAGAGCCCTCCTGATGGAGGGCTTTTTGTTTGCGTTCATGAAAATAACATACAGCTACAATTCAGTATTAGACAGATAGCTCACATTAAACGAATAACGCTCACACAGAGAAACAGTTCATGTATCCTTACTCTGATATTAAGCTGGTACTGTATGCTCTTAATAATCAATATTTATACCTAATCTGACAGATAATGAGCTGCACTTATGAGTCTACTGCTCTACTGAGACAAATCATGAGACAACCTTGCGAAGCGATCCTTTTGATGTCATAAATTCCATTTCTAATAAATACAGACACTTAACCATTAGTAACAGGTTTTTAACAATTACAGACATAATTCTTAATACACGATGCTTATATTTCAAATAAGAAAGCAGATTTTGATGAGTGAAACGAAAGAAATATAAGTTGGATTGCGTGTATATTAGTCGAGGTAGTTTATGTCTGATTTAATTGCAACTGAAGACAAACTGTTCAATAGCCTGGAAGAATCTTTCTCTGAAGAAAAGATCACAGATGACGTAGCTCAGGATCTTGAGAATTTTCTAAATGGAAGTGAAAAAAGTACATCAGACTTTCTTAATGTTCTATGGAGATTAAAAGACGAGATTGAAATCAATCTCGAGTAAAAGGAGGGGGATCTGCTAAGGCAGATCCTGTCTTTTTTCAAAATCCCGCCCTTGTTTAAATAACCATTCTATAACACAAAGCAGAAAATAATATGTGCGCTTGAACAGGCAAAGATACCAGCTATCACATCATCTAGCATCACCCCTAGTCCTCCTTTTACCCTCCTGTCAAAGAAGGAAATAGGAAAAGGCTTTAACACATCAAAGATCCTGAAAAGAATGAACGCAAGAATTGTCAGATACCAGTTTTGCGGGAAGAAAAGAACTGAAATGAACATGCCATCAAACTCATCTATGACAATTGAGCTATTATCATGCATTCCCATTGCTTTTTCAGTGATATTGGAGGTATACCATCCTACAAAGAAGGTAATTAGAGCGACTGCAGCAGTTACATACCAGGGTGTATAGACAAGAAGCATACAGACAGGAAGAGCTGCTAGAGATCCAAAGGTACCAGGAGCCTTTGGCATCATACCTGAACCAAAACCTAATGAAATCAGATGAGCAGGATTCAGCAGGCTGATGTTTTTTAAATAAGATCTGTCGTGTTTATCCATGTCATTCTCCATTATCTGAAATCTAGTGTTACAGATACAACAAAGCCCGCAGAGATAACCCTGCGGGCCAGTTTAATAAGGAAGCCTGGCAGTGACCTACTCTCACACAAACGTACGTTGCACTACCATCGGCG
>JBJFET010000094.1:0-9022 GCA_051891035.1 Succinivibrio sp.
AAGAACTCATCAGTTATTCCTGTAAAAATTGTTTGTGAAAAAATATTTCAGCAAATTCTAAATCAGTGATGCATGCGGGAGATTTATAAAAAAATACTGCCTAATTACTTATTAGCAATAGCTAATTGTTTGCTAATTTAAGTATAATTTTGCCGAATTATAATCTGAATATAAAATTTTGTAATGAAGTAGAAGCATAAAAACAAGGAAAAAACATGCTAATGCTTAATAGGACAAAACTTTCTCCAAAAGCTAGAAAATATACAGTCATTTCTCTTATTGCCATATCCCTTTTATCGTATGGCCTTTATTCAGCCTTAAAAAAAGATCCTGTCAGCTATATGACTGTGCATCTTGAGACTCGTGACATCAATAAAAAGGTCTTTGCAACAGGAACTGTTGCAGGTCAGACTCAGGTTGATGTCGGTGCTCAGGTGTCAGGACAGATTTTAAAACTGTATGTATCAACAGGCGATGAGGTAAAACAGGGGCAGCTTCTGTGCGAGATTGACCCGAAGATTCAGGAGAGTGCTCTTAAGTCTGCAAAGGCTCAGATCACCATGATAGATGCTCAGATCGCATCCAAAAAGGCTGAGATAAAAAAACTCAAACTTGAGTATGACAGACAGAAGAATCTTGTAAAATCCAATGCCACCTCACGACAGGAGTCAGAAGTTGCTGAGGCCGCCTATGACATGGCTTTGGCCTCGTTGAAGGAACTTATGGCTCAGAAGGAAAAGGCTCAGCTTTCTCTTGATGATGCCAATACCAATCTTGGTTACACCAAGATTAAGGCTCCAATTGACGGCACCGTATATGCAACAGTGGTATCAGAGGGTCAGACAGTCAATGCCAATCAGACCACTCCTACCATTCTGCGTCTTGCAACTCTTGATCATATGAAGGTTAAAACAGAAATATCAGAGGCAGACGTGGTCAACGTAAAGCCTGGAATGGACTGCACCTTTACTATTCTTGGTCTTCCATATAGAAAGTTTACAGGCAGATTGGACAGAATTGATCCGGCTCCTGCCACCTATGAGTCGGCAAGCGCCAGCTCCTCATCAACAACTTCCGCATCAACAAGCTCAACTGCAATCTACTACAATTCAGATGTGATAGCAGACAATTTTGATAGAACACTGCGCATCGACATGACTGCAGATGTAACCATTGATGTCGCCTCTAAAAAGGATGTGCCAACCCTTCCGCTTACCGCATTGAGGTCAATGGAAGAGACAGAGTGCACAATCTATGTCCTAAATGAAGGCAGAATCGTGGAGAAAAAGATCAGGACAGGATTAAAGGACGATCAGTACATCGAGGTTATATCAGGTATCAGTCCTAAGGAGCAGGTTGTAATCGGCGATGACGTCAAGACTGCTCAGGAAGCTGCCATGAAGAATGACAAGCGTAGGAAGGGACCATTCTAATGAGCAGTGTGCTGTTGAATCTTGAGAATATCAGAAAATCCTTCGGACAGGGGGATACCAAGGTAGAGGTTCTGCATGGCATTAACCTTTCCATAAAAAAAGGAGAGCTTGTTGCCATCATTGGTCCGTCTGGATCAGGAAAGTCTACTCTGATGAATATCATCGGATGTCTTGATACACCGACAGAGGGAAGCTACTGTGTTGACGGTCATGATACCTTCAATATGCTACCAGACGAACTGGCATCGCTGCGCCGTGATTTCTTTGGCTTCATCTTTCAGCGCTATCATCTTTTAGGCCATCTTGATGCCTCAGAGAACGTACAGGTTCCTGCTATCTATGCAGGAACGAAAAAAGAGCAAAGAGAGGAGAATGCCGTCAGATATCTTGCAATGCTGGGGCTTGCCGACAAAACAGGAAACAGACCTTCTCAGCTCTCAGGCGGTCAGCAGCAGAGAGTCTCAATTGCAAGAGCCCTGATGAATGGTGGTCAGATCATTCTAGCAGATGAGCCTACAGGTGCGCTTGATACCAAATCAGGATCAGAGGTGATGCAGATATTGACTGATCTCAACTCACAGGGACATACGGTAATACTGGTAACGCATGATCCAAAGATTGCCGCACACGCCCACAGAGTAATTTCAATAAGAGACGGTGTAATAGAGTCTGATACCATCAACTCAGATGTTCCTGATCATCAGGTAGAGGCTGAAAAGACACAGAGAATTCACTTTTCAAGAAGGACCATCAACTCCTTTAGAGCATATGCTGATCGCTTTAAGGAGGCCTATACCATGGCGGTAAGAGCCATGATCTCAAACAGGCTGAGAACGCTTCTGACCATGCTTGGTATTATCATCGGCATCATGTCGGTAGTGTCAGTGGTGGCACTTGCCAGAGGAGCCTCTGACAAGATCATTGAAAACATCTCTTCGATGGGAACAAATACCATCACCATTATGCCCGGTGAAAAAATGGGTGACATGCGTTCTGGAAAGGTGAGAACTCTCTCCATAAAGGATATCAAGGCTCTTCGCGGACAGCCGTTTGTGGATTCTGCTTCCCCTACAGTTCAGAAGTCAGGCATGGTTCAGAGGGAGAACATTGAAGCTACGGCAACAGTAATGGGCGTGTCAGGAGAGTACTTTAGAGTATATGGCATGGAGATTGAAAAGGGACGTCTGTTCTCAGAGGATGAAGCTGATCTATCTCCTCAGATAGGTATTATTGACTACAACACCAAAAGGACCTTCTTCCCTCACTCTGATCCGATTGGCAAAAGACTGATCGTACAGGGACAGCCGATAACCGTGGTAGGACTTCTTGTAGACAAGGAGGTGGCATTCCGTCCTCAGGATAACCTCTATATCTACACACCATACAGCACCATGATGAACAGAATAGTAAAACAGAACTATATCTCTTCGATTATCGTGCGAATCAAGGATTCATTTGAACCTGCCGTGGCAGAGGCCTCAATTATCTCTCTTTTAAAGAACCGTCATGGCAGAAAGGATTTCTTTATCATGTCATCTGACACGATTATGAAATCAATAAACCAGGCGACAGGAACCTTTACACTGCTCATTTCGGCAATTGCGGTTATCTCTCTGGTCGTAGGCGGTATCGGCGTGATGAACATCATGCTTGTATCTGTAACCGAAAGAACAAGAGAAATCGGCATACGAATGGCGGTAGGAGCAAGACAGTCTGACATTATGACTCAGTTTCTGATTGAGTCTGTAACAGTGTGTCTTGTCGGAGGAATGTTAGGTGTGGTGCTGTCTGTTATTGTAGGATACATAATGGCGTTCTTTGCCCCATCAGTACCGCTGTCATTCTCAATAGCATCAATTGTTGTAGCCGTGCTTACATCTTCTATAATTGGTATTGTATTTGGTTATATGCCGGCTCGCTCGGCTGCAAGACTGAATCCTATTGACGCACTTGCAAGAGAATAACTGGAGGCATGAATGTCTTTTACACAAACAATAAAGGCAAATACCAAGGATTTTGAAGATCTCTGCGGAATCGATCCGCTGGTAAATATCTTTAAAGAGCTGATATCCTTTGACACAAAGGCTGATCCTTCTTCAAAAACAGTACCATCAAGCGTAGGGCAGCTAAGATTCGGAGCCTATCTTGTTTCATGCGTAAATGAAATCGGCTTTCCTGTGACACAGGATGAAAAAGGCGTTGTGACTGTAACTGTTCCTGCAAGTGAAGGTTGTGAAAACGCAAAGAGACTGTGTCTTTTAGCTCACATGGATACAGCTCCTGACTGCAGGGGAGATGATATCTGTCCGCATCTGGTAAAAAACTATCAGGGTGGTGCAATAGAGCTTAAGAACGGACTCATTCTCAATGAGGAGATCTGTAAAAACCTGAAGGATCATATAGGTGAAGACATTATAGTCACCGATGGCAACACTCTTTTAGGCGCCGATGACAAGGCCGGAATCAGTGTGCTTTTATATCTTCTGCACAATCTCAAGGTAAATCCAAATATCAAGCACGGACCATTGAAGATTGTGTTCTCTGTTGATGAGGAAATTGGTCTTTCATTTTCGCATCTTGATGTTAAAGCCATTGACTGCGATTATGGAGTCACGGTTGATGGAACATCTTTAGGTGAATTTGATACAGCAACATTCAATGCCTACGGAGCAGTTGTAAGGTTCAAGGGACTTTCTGTGCATACAGCCGTAGCCTACAAGACCTTAAGAAACGCCATCAGCATGGCTGCAGATTTCATGCAGATGCTGCCTCGTGATGAAAAGCCTGAAAACACAAGGGATGATGAGGGGTTTTACCATATCCACAAGTTTGAAGGCACTACAGAGAGTGCAAAAATCAATATGATTGTAAGGGACTTTTCTGATGAGGGAATGAACAGGCGTCTATCCTATCTTAAGAGTGTGGTAGCACTTTTAGAGGAGAAGTACGGCGCTGGCAGTGTGGAGATAGATATCAGGTTCCAGTATGCAAACATGGAAAAGGTCCTAAAGGACAATCAGGATTTTCTTGATATCTGCAGGCAGGCTTTTGCTGATGCTTCTGTCAGAGTCATAGAGAACAGGGTTCGAGGCGGAACTGACGGATCCAATCTGTCAAATGCAGGTCTGCCTACACCTAATATCTTTACAGGATGTCTTAACTGTCATGGCCCTTATGAGTGTCTGCCCGTTGGCGCATTTAACAGATCATACTCTGTCATAAGCGCACTGGTTCAGAGATTAAGTGGTGTAAATCGATAATATGGGATTAGTATTAGTAACAGGTGCTAAGGGTCAGCTTGGCACCTACCTTACCTATGATCTGTTAGCTGCAGGCTATAAGGTTCTTGCCTGTTCACATGATGATCTTGATGTTACTGACGAGAGTGAACTGGCCTCTCTTTTTGAAGCTGTAAAGCCAGATCTTGTGGTTAATCTTGCATCATTCAATGACGTGGAAAAGGCTGAAGAGCAGTCTCATCTTGCCTATGCGGTAAATGCACTTGGTGCAAAATACCTGTCAGTCTTATGTGCAAAGTACTCAGTACCGCTTGTTCACATATCATCAGACTATGTCTATGATTCAAGCAGAAACAGCGGCCATACCGAAGATGAAAAGCTGATGACAAACTGTGAGTTTGGAAAAAGCAAACTCTATGGAGAGAGGTTTATACAGGAGTCGGGCTGTCCTTATGTGATTGTCAGAACCTCATGGTTATTCTCACTTACAGGGGAGAATATTCTGACAAGGTTGCTTCATGAGCTAAAGCAGAAAGATCATTTCTGCATCTTTGAGCATGAGATATCAATACCCACTCCTGCAAAAGAGCTCTCCTTAGCGCTGACACAGATAGCAAAAAACATAATCGAGACTGATTTTACAGATTACGGAATATACAACTATGCATCAGACAAGGCTGTATCCTATGCTGATTTTGTTAAAGCCGTAGTTGATGAGCTTTATGAGTTAAAGCTTTTAAGTCATGAGGTAAAGGTTGAGAGTACATCCATCAGGGACAAGGAGCGCAAAGCCTTAAGACCTGACAATTCATCTATGGACTCAAGAAAGATTTCAAAAACCTTCAACCTTACATTGCCAGACTGGAGAGTATGCCTGAAAGATGAGCTTGGAGCGTTGCTAGAATGTTAAAGAAAATAGGTATTGTCTGTTTATCCGTGTCTCTGTGTTCATGCTCACTGATGTTTACAAATTACAGTGAGCCTGATTTTCCTATGGTGACATCCTACAAGGATGTAGCATCATTTACAGGAAAGTCTTTAGATGCAGACTACTACAGCATGTTCAATGATGAATATCTTAATGAGGCTGTAAACAGAGCTCTTGAGAACAACTACAATCTGTCTGTATCCTATCTTAATCTGCAGAAGGCTCTTTTGTATGTGGACATCAGTGCTACAGACAGGCATCCAACTGCAAATGCAAGCTTGGGAGCTCAGACAAAAAGGGCACTTGATTATCATGATAGCACCCACAAGAGTTCAAGCTCTTCACTGTCAGTGTCATATCAGCTTGATCTCTTTGGCAAGATTGAAGCTCAGAACGAGAGTGCAAAAGAGCAGTACAGAGCATCAGCCTATGACTACCTTGCAATGAGACTGACAGTGATTGAGACTGCTAGCAAGGCCTACTGGCAGTATGCCTATGCCAAAGAGGCAGTTGAGCTTGGCCTTGAGGATCTGAAGGACTCTGAGGTACGTCTGAAGCTTGTAGACAGCAAGTTTGCAGCAGGAGCTGCCGACAGTCTTGATCTTGATAATGCACGAATAAATCACCTAAAGGTAAAGACAACACTTGAGGAGAGGCGTTCTGAACTTGAAAAGGCGCGCACTGCTCTTGATACTGTCATGGGAACAACTGCTGACAAAGACTTTAGAGTGGCAAGGCTTGACAGTGCAAAGGTACCGTCATTTTCGCTTGATGTGCCATCTAGTCTTCTTGCAAACAGACCAGATCTCATGAAGGATGAGGCTCTGCTAAAAGAAGCTTATGCAGATTACAACATAAAAAAGATGGCTTTCTTTCCTGATCTGACTTTCACAGCAGGAAGTTCTGCTGGTGATACACAGACCTTTGGCCGATTCCTGTCAAATCCTATAGGAACATTAGGTGCTGCAGTTACCATGCCTTTTTTAAACTTCAACAAACTCAATCTTGAGAGGAAGAGCGCCTATAAGGATATCGAGATAGCTGAAGCAAATTTTGTATCAGATTATATAAAGGCAGTGCAGGAAGTATATGATCTGGTTACAGATGTAAATATGTACCGCACCAACCTAAAGACACTGCGACATGCCTATGAGCTTAGCGTTCGCAACTATAACAGATACAGAATGCGCTATGAGGCAGGTCTTGTTGAACTTACAGATTTTTTATCTTCAGCAGATACCATGCGTAATGCTAAAATCAGTTATCTGATGGCAAAGAGAAACAATCTTGAGGCAACAGTATCCTTAATGACAGCCATAGGTGGCGGTTCTCTTGGTAAGACAGATATAGACAACATTGGCAGGTAGTTATGATAACTTTGAGTTCCTGGAACGTTAACGGCATCAGAGCCGCAAGCTCAAAAGAAGGATTTGACTGGTTCAGAAACACCAGTTATGACATCATTGGTTTTCAGGAAACAAAGGCCAGTGCCGATCAGTTATCCGATGATCTGAAGACAAAAGACGGATATCAGAGCTATTTCTGCTCATCAACAGTGAAGAAGGGATACTCAGGCACAGCTGTATTCACAAAGGTTGCACCTGTAAATGTTGAGCTTGAACTTCCCGATCCTGACTATCAGGGAGAGGGCAGAATAGTTCACCTTGAGTTTGAGAAATTTCATTTTTTCAATGGTTATTTTCCAAATGGCGGTGCAGCGATTTTAGATGAGTCTGGCAGACCTACAGGTGAATTTAAAAGAGTTCCCTACAAAATGGGATTTTTTGATTGTTTCTTTGAGTACGCCCAGAAGCTTCGCAAAGATAAACCTATTGTGGTGTGCGGAGATTTCAATATTGCTCATAAACCTATTGATCTGGCAAGACCTAAGCTTAATGAAAAGAATACCGGCTTCCTGCCTTGTGAGCGCGAGTTTTTAGATAAATTCACTAATGCAGGCTACATCGATACATTCAGACATGTAAACGGAGATGTAAAGGACTGCTACAGCTGGTGGTCTTACAAAACCTTTGCCAGACAGAAGAATGTAGGATGGCGTATTGACTATTTCTTTGTGTCTGATGAACTCAAAGACAATATCGTGGATGCCAGAATAGAATCTGATGTTACAGGATCTGATCACTGTCCTGTAACCCTTGTTCTCGATATATAATCTGACCTTCTAATATTGTGCAGTAAAGGAGTGCTAGTCTCTCCTTTATTGACCCACCTCAAGTAATTTATCCTTTGTAATACAGTTGATCTCAGTCTGTGTGATATTCTACCTTACACAAACAAAGAGGTATGTATTATGAAAAGGATCCTGTCATTACTGACATTAGCTGCATCATTATTCATTTTTTCAGGCTGTACATCAGTATATATGGCTCCGGCATCTGAGAGTGCTGTAGCCAAAGAATTCAGACAGCATGATCTGTCAAAGGCACAACTGTATGTCTACAGACCAAACCATATTGTGGGAACCGCTATCAAAAAAGCAATATGGATCGATGGTACATATGTCGGTCAGCTCAAGAGAAAAACCTTTTTACTTGAGGAAATTGAACCGGGTGATCATGTAATTACCACCGAATCTGAATTTGGCAACAATCATATTCTTTTACAGGCAGAACCTGGCAAGCAGTACTTTGTCAGACAGAACATCAAGTTTGGAGTTTTCGTTGCAGGTGCTAGCATCAGAATTGTTGATGAGGCTCAAGGCAAAAGTGACATTGTCAAAGATTGCGAGTTAATCGAGGCTCTTAGAAAGCCATCAGTTGATATTCCTGCAAATGAAATTGAGCAAGAGTACAGAAAGCTTAAGAAGAGAGCTGGTATTCAGTAGTTAGCAGTTGTAATCTTTAAGAAATCTTATGATGAATTGACTGTTCATACAGTCAGCTCATCCATTATAGAGTGTAACTATTTTTCTATTGAGAAAAGGGTGTTAAGAACAATAGGGGCAAGAACATGGAAAATTCAAAAGAGGGAATAATCTACATTCTGTCTAATGAAGCTATGCCAGAGTTAATCAAAATCGGAAAAACAACTCGAGATGATATTGACCGCAGAATGAAAGAGTTGTATTCCACAGGAGTTCCTCTTCCATTTAAATGCGAATATGCATGCAAAGTCAAAGATTGTAATTCCACTGAATCAGCTCTACATCAGGCATTTTGCACAGACAGAATTAATCCTCAAAGAGAGTTTTTTAGAGTAAAGCTGAATCGAGTAATTCCGTTATTAGAGCTGTTCAAAATAGAGGATGTTACATCTTCAGTTGAGGCAGAGATCAACAATGATTTGAGTGTAAAAGAAATAGAGGCAGTAAATAATTACTCAAAGAGACGGCCAAGTCTTAAGTTTGAAGAAATGGGGATTCCAAAAGGGTCAGAACTGGTGATGACCTATGAGGGGCAAAA
>JBJFET010000095.1:0-2145 GCA_051891035.1 Succinivibrio sp.
CGGAAGTTCGACAGTTGATAATTTTTTGAAAAGCTAAGGATTTGAAATCCTTATTTTTTTTTGTCTAAAATTTTCTGTGTTTCTATTGTAATAATGTGCATAATGTGCTACCATTCAAATAGTAATTTGAAGGGGTTGCCATATATGTATATCAATGCCGTTAAATCTGTTAATGCTGTTAACTACTATCTGTACGAGTCTTATAGGAACGAAAAAGGCCAGAACAGAAGTCGTATAGTTGAGAAGCTAGGTAACGAGGAAGAGATTAAGCGCAGATTTAATGTTGTTGATGTTAAGGCCTGGTGTAAGGAATACGGTAAGCAGAGAACTGAAGAGGCTAAGAAGGCTGCTTTAAAGAACAACCGTAAGGTCACAGTGGTATTTGAAGAAAACAAAGATAAGTCACCTAACAGTGCCATCTTTAATGCAGGCTATTTCATTCTGGATTCTGTTTATCACAGCTTTGGTTTAAGTAAAGTAACATCTGTGAAGAGATTAAATTCAAGCATCCACACGTCAAAGGATTCAACTTAGATAATGTTTTAAGAGCCATGTTATTTGGCCGTATTGTTTCTCCATCCTCAAAGCTTAGATTAGTCTCTAATGTTCAAGGTAAGTTCTTAGATAACAACGAACTTCAAGTGCAGCATGTATATCGAGCAATGGATTTGCTTGAAAAGCATAAGGACTTAATTCAGAAGAGACTCTTTCAATACACCACTGTAGCTCTTAAAGAGCGCAATGTATCAAGACTCTACTATGACTGCACAAACTTCTATACTGAGAAAGAGCTTGAAGACTGTGATGTCTCTAATAAGTCTGATGAATGGTATAGCGAACATACCTTACGTAAATATGGTGCCTCAAAAGAACACAGACCTAATCCTATAGTACAAATGGGGCTGTTTATGGATGGAGATGGTATGCCTTTAGGCTTCTGTATCAATCCTGGTAATACCAGTGAACAGCTTACTATGGAGCCTCTTGAGAATGAGCTGGTTAAATATTTCAATAATACAGATATTGTTGTCTGTACAGATGCTGGTCTTGGCTCTTTAAATAACAGGATGCTTAACAACGTTAATGAGGAGAATGATCCTCTAGCTGATTTCGGCTTCAAAGGAAAACGCCACTTTATCTGTGTACAATCAATCAGAGGTAAAAACCTAAATGCAACATTAAAGGCATGGGCTATTGATAAGAAAGGATGGTCCTACAAAATTAAGAAAGGAAATAAGGTTGAAACCATTGATAACTTTGACTTAAACGATATAACTGATGATAAAAGGGCTGAATTCTACAATGTAGTCTTTTACAAAGAAAGAACCATTGCCGAGAACAACTTAGATCAACGTTTAATCATGACCTTTTCTTTAAAGTATCAGGACTACCAGAGAGCGCTTAGAAATCGTAAGGTAAAGCGTGCTGAGAAGATGATTGATAGTGGTTCTTATAAGTACACTCCTGACACTTCTCCTCGTGCTTATGTTTCTAAAGAGCATTTGACTGAAAACGGAGACAAAGCCACTAAGACTATGGCTTCTATCAACAAAGATAAAATTGAAAATGATGCTTTGTATGATGGCTTTTACTGTGCTGCTACCAACCTCTTTAAAGAGCAGTGCACTGTTCAGCAGATCATAGCTATTGCTCAGAGAAGATGGGAGATTGAAGAGTGTTTCCGTATTATGAAAACCGATCTGAAATCACGCCCTTTCTATCACAATAAAGACTCAAGGATTGTTGCTCACTTCCAGACCTGCTTTATTGCCTTGCTTCTTATCAGAGGTATAGAACGTAAGATTGCCAGACACAACATAGATAATCTGAAATATCCTGAAGGTAAATATTCCGTACCTGAAATATTAGATGCTATCCGAGAGTTAAGTCTAATCAGCATAGCTGAAGGTCAAGCCTTTGTTCCTGACTACAATAACAGTGAACTGATATCTGAGTTATTAGAGTGCTTTGATTTGAAAGAATTAGGCAAGCAAATTGTTATGAAAGACTCCCTAAAAAAAATTTTGAAAAAAATTAAAACGTCTCCAGAAATGATTGTGGAAGACTAAGAAAGGAAAGATTCTCCAAGCCTTATCTATCAAGGCCTTGGAGAAGTGTACATTAGTACAACTGTCGAAAATCGGA
>JBJFET010000096.1:0-8889 GCA_051891035.1 Succinivibrio sp.
TCTTTGCACCGCTGTTGGCGCTTTCAGCCCTGCTGTAGGTGAGCACATGCTTGCTATGACCTTCTCACTTATCCGTCACTTCCATATATACAGAGACAAGCAGAATAATCATGACTGGTCAGATGCAGGCAAAATCATTTCTGTTGAAAACTCAACTGTAGCAGTGCTTGGGCTTGGTGATATCGGACAGAGCTATGCTGCAAAAATCAAGGCTCTAGGAGCTGCAAAAGTTATAGGTGTAAGACGCAACGTCACAAAAAGGCCTGAATTTGTAGACTGTGTTTATACTCTTGATGAGCTAGATAAGGTGCTGCCAGAGGCTGATATTGTGGCAATGGTTCTTCCAAGTTCAAAGGAAACTGTAAATCTTATAAATGAGAAAACCATCTCCATGATGAAGGATGGTGCCTATTTAATCAATGTGGGAAGAGGCGATGCTATAAATCAGGATGATCTGTTAAAGGCCCTTCGCTCCGGAAAACTGGCTGGTGCGGCACTTGATGTTACTAAAAAGGAGCCGTTAGATAAGGATGATCCTTTATACAGTGAGCCAAAAGTATTGCTGACTCCTCATGTGGCAGGCTGGTTCTTTTTGGATGAAACCGTAAACAGAATCGTCAGAATAGCCTCATCAAATGTGCGTTCATTCATCAGTGGCAAACCTCTTATCAATGATACGGAGCATTAGTTATGGAATATATAGATTTTGGTCTTGAAAAAAACAGGGTATCAAAAATCGTACTCGGACTTATGCGTATTCCTGAACTTGATGTTCAGAAGATTGAGTCACTGCTTGAATGCGCTAAAGATAACGGCATAAACTTTCTGGATATTGCAGACTGCTATTCAAAAGGTTATGCAGAAGAGCTTTTAGGAAGGACTTTTGCAAACTGCAGTTCATTGCGTGACAGTTTTTTTCTGCAGAGCAAATGCGGAATCAGAAAAGATCCTGATCTTACCTATTTTGATTTTTCAAAAGAATACATCATTTCCTGTGTCGAGAAGTCTCTTTTGCGCATGAACACAGACCATCTGGACTGTCTGCTACTGCACAGACCTGATGTTCTTTTGGATCCTGAGGAGGTAGGAGAGGCCTTTAATACCCTCAAAACTCAGGGTAAGGTCTTAAATTTTGGAGTAAGCAACATGAATCCTATGCAGATAAGACTGCTCAAAAGCGGTCTTGACTGCGAGCTTGTTACTGATCAGCTGCAGCTTAGCATCTGTCATACTCCAATGATTGATGCTGCCGTGCATGTGAATATGGATTCAGATCCTGCAGTTATGCGTGAGGGGGGCATTCTTGAGTACTGCCGTCTTAACAGAATTGTAATTCAGGCATGGTCTGTAATGCAGTACGGATTCTTTAAAGGTGTATTTGTAGGCTCTCCTCTGTATCTTAAATTAAATCAGGTGCTGCAGAGAATAGCAGATGAGCATGATGTTACTCCGCAGGCTGTGGCTGTAGCATGGGTGCTTCGCTGCGCTCCTTTAATGCAGGCTGTTATCGGTACAACCAAACAGGCAAGAATAGAGCAGAGCGCTATGGCCTGTGATTTTGAACTGTCTAAAAAAGAGTGGTACGAGCTGTATATAGCAGCAGGAAATGACCTGCCGTAAAATACTCACAATCATTTAATTATTCATCAGGTATTCTGTTAAAATCAGGATACCTGAACATTAGATCTCTGTCTTATTTTTTACAAAATCCCCTCGCATTTTTAAGCTTTTCTTCAAATTTTAGTAATCAAAAAATCAGTAAATTTTCAGGATAGATTATCATTTAACTAGATAACAGTAAAACTCTACTAACAATAAGAACAGTATGGCAAAGATCATTTACAAAGCTCTTAACTGTATTCTGATCACTGTATCTGTATTAGCAGGCGCAAACGCATCGGCACAGAATAATTACTACAATATGCTGCTAGATGATGAGGCCGCTGTCAAATACAGGCATGGTGAGGATTATCTGTCTGATTATCATTACAATTTCTTTAATGCAAAAGACTGTGTTGCTGATGTGCTGAATTTTCCTTTGTTCAAAGGATTCGCAAGACTTATGATGCCCGATACCTTAGATGAACATGAGCATATTCATCTAGATGAGCTTCAGAACATCATGCCATATCACAGGAATGTAACTGTAACCCACACACTTGAGTCTCTTGAATATTTTGCTCAGAGCGCAAGCGAGGGCAATCAGATTTTTTACCCTGTCTACTCAAAAACTCAGATATCAGAGGATAGAGCCTTAGCTGATGTTGGCCTGTTTTTTATAAGAGGTCACAAGAATGCTCCTTTTGCCATAGTTGTACCTGGAGGCTACAGGTATCGTTCTTTAATTCATGAGGGGTTTCCTGTAGGTCTTAGAATTGCCAAAAAAGGCTACAATGTCTTTGTCCTCTCATACAGACAGAAAAATGTTCTAAAGGGATCTGCCGATCTTGTAAATGCTATAAACATGGTTCTTGACAGAGCCAAAGAGCTAAAGGTCTCAAAGGAGGACTTCTCCTTATGGGGAGCATCTGTTGGTGCTCAGCTTGTCATCAATGTGGTTCATACATCAGAGAAAAAAATATCTGGCGGGATGTTAAAAGGAAAGCCTGCAGCTGATATCCTTACCTATCCAATTAGCTTTTACGGCAATCAAGAAGATCCTCCTACCTACGTGGTGGTTGGAGAAAAGGACATGATAGTAAACAAGACTGTACTAAAATCCTCAGTCGCCAATCTCAATAACCTAAAGATCAGGTCTGACTACATCGAAATGCCACGACTGGAACACGGTTTTGGAGTGGGTATTGATCCTGATTCATCGGTCAGCATTAACTGGATTGGCAGAGCAGTTTCTTTCTGGGAAGAAAACTCTTCTATAGCTGAATAGAGTTAAAAAAAAAGAGTGAGAGCTCGAAGGCTGAAACTGATATTCTGCAAACAAATAAGGGCTGGAATAACCCAACCCTCGTATTACAAATCTAGTGATAGATTCTTCTAGTGCATACAAGCATCTAGACTAATTCAGCCATATATGTCTTAAAGACTAAGATGCGTGATTAGTAGAGTCTTGTATGGCGCGCATTTTCGCGGGCCAACTTTTTGGCGTGACGCTTAATTGCAGAAGCCTTTGCACGCTTACGTACAGTTGTTGGCTTCTCATAGAATTCACGAGCTCTTACATCGGCTAAAATACCGGCTTTTTCGCAAGAGCGCTTGAAACGTCTTAAGGCAACGTCAAATGGCTCGTTCTCACGTACTTTAATGACTGGCATGTGGAAAACCACCTCACTTATTAATTTCCAATGTCAAAGACAGTAGGTCTCTGACGGTAAAAAACAGGCAAATTATACAGTTGCAGAGCAGATTTGTAAACAATAAAGCAACCATTTTTTTGTAATTTGCACCATATATATCAAATGCATGATGCTATGCTGCGATGCTCTGGTGTTTTTGAGCAATGATACAAAGCCCATGCTTTTTGCTCTGTACACTGATGTCACTAAAGCCAGCACTCCTGAGCGCACTGGTATAATCATCTACAGTGTAGACTTTCATTCCTTCTATCTTTTTTTCAAAGAATCTTTCCATTTTACCATCTGTATAGGCGGTAACTCCGATAAGAAATCTGCCATTGTCTTCAGTTATTTTACTGATCTGACTGAATGCCCTGGCAAGGTCATCAAAAAAGTAGGTGCACTCAAAAGCTGTTACAAGACTGAACGAGTCTTTGTCAAAAGGAAGTTCATATACATCCCCTTTTACAAGCTTTACTCTGCCTTCTTTTACGTTTTTTCTGTTCTTTGAAGCTGACACGGAAAGTGCTGTGTCCGAGTGATCAAGACCTGTAAGAGTGCTTTTTGAAAACATTGCGCTCATTAACCCAAGATTGCCACCGCCACCGCAGCCTATATCAAGGATGGTGTCAGGATCATCTGTCGTGTTTTCAGATGCTCCTGTATTTTTTACATAAGACAGACACCATTTAGACAGCTTTACATGTTCACCATGATTCATTCCAAAGCAGATCAGTTTCCCTAACAGTTTTTTAGGATGCGAAAAATTACTGAAAAAAGACATAAAACCTCCATAAAAGTAGTTAGCATAAACTAACAAACGTATAATACAATTATCATAGAGGGGTTTCAACAATAATTACCTTAGAAGATGTATTTAAAAATGAACAGTACAGGTGAGAAAAAGTGCACCAAAACAGAACTTGTTAACAATTTTCCATAATAAATTTTACATTGCCATTTTACTATACATAAAGGGGTATTTGAGGAATGTAAGTTTCTTTTATTAAGACTATTGGCTTAAAAATCATAATGATAATAATCCATATACCCAAAATAGTGAATTTGTGTAGAAATAGGGCATATAACAATATTCATATTCTGTGTATCTATAATGGAATTGGGTGGGTACCTTTTATTATTACTATTATACAAAAGCATAACTATAAAAAATAAAACCTTTTTAGAGTATCTGACTTTGGCAACCCTTAGATACTGCCCACAGAAAATATAAAAACATATAAGGTGGTAATTATGAAAGCTATATGTGATCTGACTATTCGGTTGAGGCTGTTTCTTGGATTCTCCCTTGTTATATTGCTGACAATTGCACTTGTGGTTCTGTCAATTCATACCATAAAAAGTGCAGAGACAGAGGCTTCAGCAAAACTGCAGGAGCTCAATGCTCGCTATGTAAGAACCAAAAAGGCTGTAGATTCGGCAACCGTATTCTATGAATTTGCAAAGAGCGTTGTTGATAAAGCAAGATCATCACCTGATAAGGAGATTGACCTTTCACCTGCCAATCAGTATGCAGATAATCTCAAGACTTATACTGATGCACTGCAGATGTCCAGATTTCCAAAGGAAATGGGAGAAACAAAAGAGTGTGCCAAGGATTTTATCAGCGTCTTCTTCGGTTCTTTTACAGATGCTGTAAATGAGTCAAGAAAATCAGGAGATTTTACCAAAGTCGACTCTATAGTTGCCAACAGTCTGTCTCATGACTATGCGGTGATCTCCAAGCACATTACCTATGTAAATGGCTATAAGCTTGATGCTGCAGCTGATGCCATGAAGGGAATAACAGGATTTTCAACATTTATTACCATAATCCTGTTTGCAGTAATAGAGATTATTCTTGCAATCCTGATTACACTTGCCCTGTCAAAGAATATCAGAAAGGAAATCTTTTCAATAGCCTCTCTGGCAAAGAAGCTGGCAAAGGGTGATCTGAGTTTTGAAATCCAGATAAAAAAGAAAGATGAGTTCAGGACTCTGCTTGAGTCGCTCTCAATCATGAGAGAACAGTGGCACAGCAATATCAGCGAGGTCATAGAGGTATCATCAAACCTTGGTAGGGTGATAGATGAACTGTCAGTTTCATCTGAGAGCATCAGCGAAATTGCCCTGAACAATCAGAACAGAGCAATAACTGTGGCAGCAGCATCAGATGAAATGGTATCCACTACTTCCGATATTGCCAAAAACTGTGAAGGTGCATCACTTACAGCAGAGGAGTCTGCAACATCAACCAAGGACGGTGTAAGCAGAGTAAACGAGATAATCACCAAGATTGAGTGTCAGGTTGAAAAATCAAAGCAGGATGCTCAGCTTGTACAGTCTCTTGCACAGCAGGCTGAAAAGATAGGCTCAATAGTTCAGACTATTGACGATATAGCAAGTCAGACCAATCTGCTTGCGTTAAATGCCGCTATTGAGGCAGCCCGTGCCGGTGAGGCTGGAAAGGGATTTGCTGTGGTTGCAGACGAGGTAAGAGCTCTTGCTTCAAGAACCTCTTCATCAACCTCTGAAATCACCAGAATGGTAACTCAGATCCAGAATGAGGCCAAAAATGCAGATGATGCAATGCATGAATCTGTTATGGTAATGGATGAGCTCTCAGGAGAGAGTGCAAAAATAGAGATGATCCTAAGTGAGCTTACAAACAGGGTTGCAGAGGTATCAACACAAATCACTCAGATTGCAACTGCTGCAGAGCAGCAGACAACCGCAACTTCTGAAATTTCTTCAAACATGAAAGGAATTACTGATGGGTCAAAGTAGCTGGCTACTGCTATAAGCTCAATTAACGATGATATTCACAGCTCAACAAATGATGTATCAGAGCTTATGAATATGGTCTCACAGTTCAAGGTTTAATGTTTATTGTAAACATAGTCTCAGATAAACAAACAACACCTGTTAACCTCCATACTCTGGAGGTTTTTTTTAGAAAACGAGCTTTGAAAAAACAGTTCCAATGTAGCACAAAAGCAGTGATATACCGACATTTGCAACCACATTTATAAAAGCGCTAATAAACATTCTCTGTTCAATTAAGCTCAGAGTATCAAAGCTGAAGGTTGAAAAGGTGGTAAGACCTCCTAATAGGCCAGCAGTCAGAAAGCCTTTCAGATTTCCTGAAGATAGTACATATGGCATTGTCAGAAGTACTCCGATAAGAAAAGATCCTGCCATATTTACGCATAATGTCGCTACAGGGAAAGATGAAGTGAGAGTCGCCCTTGAAATAACAATACCCAGTGATACTCTGAGTATCGCACCGATAAAACCGCCCATTCCAACACAAAAAAGATTAAAAAGCATAACTGTACCTCATTTGTGTATAATTTAGCACAAAAAAAGGAGACTGAAGTGTTTGCATTGTTACAGAGAGTAAACCACGCTAAGGTTGTGGTTGACGGAAAGATTACAGGTCAGATAGACAAGGGAATTCTGGCTTTCATAGGTATTGAGAAAACAGATGATGAACTCAAGGGACAGAAGCTTTTTGACAAGATTGTCAAATACCGTATGTTCTATGATGAAAATGAGAAGATGAACCTAAATGTGTCACAGGTTAACGGGAGCATTCTTCTGGTATCCCAGTTTACTCTTGCAGCCGATACCACTCAGGGTAACAGGCCTAGTTTTGATCCTGCCATGCCACCGGTTCTTGCAAAAGAGCTTTATACGAGATTTACTGAGTATGCACACAAAAGTTTTGTAAATGTACAAGAAGGTGTATTTGCGGCAGATATGAAGGTTACATTAGAGAATGACGGACCTGTAACCTTTATGCTGCATATCTAGCCCGTTTAATTCTTTGAACTTTTGACAGAAACTTTTGATAAAATGGGAAAGTTGATTTTTAATCGGAAAAGTAAATGCGAGTACTTGGAATAGAAAGTTCATGCGATGAAACAGGTGTTGCCATCTTTGATGAGCACAAGGGCCTGGTTTCACACACTCTTCACACCCAGATTGCCATGCATGCGCAGTATGGCGGAGTGGTACCTGAACTTGCCTCAAGAGATCATATAAAAAGGGTGGTTCCTCTTGTAAGAATGGCTCTTGAAAAGGCTGAACTGAAGTTATCCGATCTTGATGCTATTGCCTATACCAAAGGTCCTGGCCTTATTGGAGCTCTGCTCTCAGGAGCCATGGAAGCTGGTGCATTAGCTTATGCTCTTGGAGTTCCCTGCGTCCCTGTTCATCATATGGAAGGTCATCTTTTAGCTCCTATGCTTGAGGAGGAAAAGCCATCTCTTCCATACGTCGCTCTGCTGATATCAGGTGGACACACCATGCTTATCAGAGTAGAAAAACCAGGCGTGTACGAGCTTTTAGGACAGTCTGTTGATGATGCTGCAGGTGAAGCTTTTGACAAGACGGCAAAGCTTCTGGGAATTCCATATCCAGGCGGTCCCGGACTTGAAAAACTTGCAGCAAAAGGCACTGTCGGGGCGTATAATTTTCCACGTCCTATGATTAAGAATCCAAACTGTGACTTTAGTTTTGCAGGACTCAAGACAGCAGTACTCAATGCAGTTATGGCAGATAAGGACAGACTTGAAGAGGTTAAATTCGATATTGCCAAAGGATTTACCGAGGCAATGGCAGATACCCTTGAAATCAAGTGCAAAAGAGCCTTAAAACAGACGGGACTTAAAACTCTGGTTGTAGCCGGAGGTGTATCAGCTAATACAGATATCAGAAACAGACTTAAGATGTTGATGGATAAGATGCACGGAAAGGCATTTTTTGCAAGACGTGAGTTCTGTACCGATAATGGTGCAATGATTGCTCAGGTTGGTATGTTACGTTTCAAATCTGGTCAGATTGGGGATTTTCAGATAAAGGTTCGCCCAAGATGGCCATTATCTGAACTTGCGGCATTGTAATGGATAAGATTTTTGTAAATAATCTGAAGGTCGACTGTATAATCGGCATTCTGGATTATGAAAGAGAAAATACTCAGCCTCTTCTGGTTTCGCTTGAACTTGAAACCTCGCTAACAGAGGCAGGATACCAGGGTGATCTGTCAAAAAGCATAGATTACGCCCTTTTATCTTCGAGAGTAAAATCATATATTATAGAGCGTAAGGCGAGACTTCTTGAAGAGTTAGGAGTTGAGCTTTGCGATATGATTTTGAAGGAATTTAAGCCCCATTCGGTAATGGTGAGCTTGAACAAACCTGAGGCTATAGCAGATGCTCAGGGCGCAGGAATACAGATAACTAGAAAATCGGAGTAAAAAATGGCTACAAGAGTGTATCTTGGTGTGGGTTCAAATTTAAACAAAGAGAACGCTTTAAGATTTGCAGTCGCCAAGATTGGTCCACTGTTCAAGAACTTTGCAAAATCATCAGTATGGTTAAGTCATGCAATCCGTTCAGGTGAGCCTGATTATTACAATATGGTATTTGGCGGTGATACAGAGGCTTCTCTTGAAGATCTTTATGCCTGTCTTCAGAAAGTGGAGCAGTTAGCCGGAACCGAGATGATGTTTAATGAAGGTACAAACTTTGGATTAAAGCGCCGTCTTGATATTGATATTCTAGTATTTGGTGACACCATAACCACAGATCCT
>JBJFET010000097.1:0-8830 GCA_051891035.1 Succinivibrio sp.
CCATTGAAATTTCAAGGTTTAAGCATTTATTGTATAAATCCCAGACTTCTGGCTCTACCTTTCCTTTCAAATCGACCTCAAAGGTGATCTTGAATATCTCAAGATCTTTTTCTCTTTGTCTTAATGCTCTTCTTTTTTCAATATCATTTAAGTTGTCATTGTTTTCATTTGCCATAAAGTTAACTCCCTAGTTTTATATTGTTTGTTGACATATGCGTTTTAAAGAAGGTATTACATTAAAGATGTCTGGAGTCTAACCTTTTTCATTATCTATAATTTTTACGTATTTTTTTGTACCATCAGGATATAATTCGTATATTCCTTTCTTGTCCTGTCTTATGATTGGTACACCTGCAGCCCAGCTTTTTTCAATTGCTTTTTTTAGATTTTCTCTCAAAATTTGAGGATTGCACATTTTCTCAAAAAAAGCCTGACCAGGACTGATATTTTTAGTATCTGAACCGTTTTTTCTAAACAACTCTTTTGCCTGATCTAGACTAAGGTTCATTTCCACTTCATCTAGATAATGAGAATCCTTATTACCAGAAGTTTTGGCTTGTTTGATTGTTAGCTCAGAAAAACGTTCACAGAACTCTTCCATTGAAATCTCAAGATTCAAACATTTATAGTACAGCTCCCACGCTTCTGGCTCTACGTTGCCTTTTAAATCTACCTCAAATAGAATTTTGAAAGACTCAAGATCTTTTTCTCTTTGTCTTAAAGCTCTTCTTTTTTCAATATCATTAAAGTTGTCATTGTTTTCATTTGCCATAAAGTTAACTCCCTAGTTTTATATTGTCTGTTGACATAAATCTCTTAAAGAGAGTAATGATTAAGTTTGTATACGCTCAATCTTAAAACTCATCTGGATATACCTTTTGGGCCTCAGACAGGTTTAAGTATTTTATGGCGTTAAAACCACCTGCTATCTTTGAAGATATTGCAATAAAAGGTTCAGCAGGTATTTGCATTAACAACTGCAAAGCTTGTTCTTTTTTACCACTTTCAAAAATTGTATATGCCTCGTTTCGGATTTTATCCTTCTCTTCTTCCGTCATTTCGATATCATACTTTTCTCTGCAAGCGTAGTAATCCTCCCACTCTTCTTTTGTCATTTCTGGGAAGTCCCTATACTTTGGAGGATTAGGTAATTTGTCTGGTATTCTCATATTCACCTCGCTGAAAATAAACAATCTATCTTGAGGTTAAAACAAATGTAATGATTAAGTTTGTTTACGCTCAATCTTAAAACTCATCAGGATAAACCTTCTTTGCTTTTGACAGATTAAGGAATTTAATTGCCCTAAAACCTCCTGCTATTTTGGCTGAAATTGCAGTAAATGGCTCTGCGGGGATTCTATTTAATATTGTACAAGCCTCCTCGTTGAGCCCTCTCTCGAATAAAGCATCTGATTCTTCAAAGATACTTTCGATTTCTTCATCCGTCATTTCAATATCATACTTTTCTCTGCAAGCGTAGTAATCCTCCCACTCTTCTTTTGTCATTTCTGGGAAGTCCCTATACTTTGGAGGATTAGGCAATTTGTCTGGTATTCTCATATTCACCTCAATGTTTGTGAGTCACGAAACCTTCTTTGAGATTATAGAATAAATCTAACGATTCATATTTAGCTGCCTTTTGTCATAGGTTCTGAGGATCCTGCCATTTCTGTCTATGGCAAAAGATGTGTTGTACAGTCTTCCATCGCTCCGGTATCTGACAACTGATCCTGCAATTACATTTGAACAGTAGTCACGTGCGATCTGTCTTAGCTCTGCAATGATTTCACCTCCATCCTCACCAGGAGCCATGCCTACATAATCAATGCTGCTGGCAAAAAATTCTGGTATCACAATAAGATCTGGATTTCTGCACTTTGATTCACTGAGCATTCTCTTTAGAGTACCAATATTTGCCATAAAGTCACCTGGCAGTGACTGAAACTGAATGTTTATAATATTAGTCATAATATCTGTTCTGTTAAGTTACCTGTTGAAGAAAGAGGCTGTATACAGATGCGCAAAAACGCAGGTATAGGAACATGCGCTTATGCTGAGCCTATTATAGCTCTGCACTAGAGAATATATCAGCAGTGGCAGGGTGGATTTGTCTTTGTCCTACTGTATGTCAGTAAGTCTCTTAAGTGCTAATATTGCAGATAGGCAAAGTAGTAATAATTCTGAGTGGAGCTTATGAATATACAAAGACAAATTATCAGTTATGTAGCAACGGCTGCATTCTTGCTTATCCTATCCTCCTGTAGCACAGATATTCCTGCTGTAAAAAGCAAGGCTCAAAGATATGAGGATGCTGTTGAGGCTGTAAAGCATCTTACAGATAATGACATAAAGAAACTGGTGGTATTATGTGAATCTGCTCCTCTATCATCAGTAAAGGGGAATAAGGTCCTACTTGCTACCTTTCATAATGCCCCTGTCTACTATGTTAAAGGCAGTGATAACGAGCTTAAAAAGGATGCTCTGTGGGCAGTTACCTATAACGAGCTTAACTATAAGATGGACAAAGACAAGAGCAACTGCTCATATGACAGGATAATAGAACTCATAGGATTGGGGCCTGAAGATAGCATTACGGATGTATCTGTGATTGAAGTAAAGCATAGCGATCTTTACCGTCCTGCCTATAATCCTGACGTTAGGAGCGACAATATGAGCTTCACTCTTGAATCTTCAGATAAGGATTTTATAGAGTTCTTTAATGGGAACCTTGTGGACAATCACTATCCATGGACAGCACTTGGTTATACCTATGACTATGGTAGAGAAGATCACTATGGTCTTAGTGAATTTGTTCTATTA
This sequence comes from Succinivibrio sp., assembly GCA_051891035.1. Taxonomy (GTDB): domain Bacteria; phylum Pseudomonadota; class Gammaproteobacteria; order Enterobacterales; family Succinivibrionaceae; genus Succinivibrio. The sequence continues at coordinate 2,821 of JBJFET010000097.1, forward strand.
AAAGGGCGTCACTACTTTGTAAAAGATACCATAAGGATAGAAGATTACATCAAGAACAGATGTACTTTAACTGATGTGTCCACGTATAAGGAATGACTGTAAATCCATGCTCTTAGATGACAGAAGTCATCTAAGAGCATGCAGTGCCCATAGGCTGTATTCTGTGGGGGATAGAGTATTATCAGACAACAGTACTGTCGCAGTTGACAACAACTTTGTTCAGATAGATTTTTGCCTCGTTTAAAAGTTCCTGAGCTCTTTTAAGATCTTCAATCTCTATCCTGTCAGAGAAGTATCCTCCGACGCTGATGCTCAGTTTGACTCCAGGATGCTGAGGAATAATTGATCTTTCAATATCTGCTCTTATCCCCTCAAGCTTGGCCTTGAGCACGTTCTGTCTCATTCCAAAGAAGAAGATAATGAACTTGTTCTCTCCAAGGTAGATTACTGAATCGCTTTTGCGTACAGATTTCTGCAGATTAATACCCACGGTCTTTAATGCAGCCTCTGCAACGGTTGGACTGTAGGTTTCTTTTATCTGTTTGTATAGGTCAAGATCGATTCTGGCAATTGAAGTTGCTCTTTCTAAAATCTTCTGCTGCTCATCATAGTAGCGACGGTTATAGCAGGTAGTAAGAGGATCACGGTAATTCTCCTCACTGTAGACCTCAAACAGTCGCATGAAATCATTCTTTCCAAAATCCTTGAAAAGGTAGTCATTATTGATGAGAGACACTGATTCTAAAACATACTCATGCTCATCAACCACCATATATTTTGCGGTGATAAAGTAGACATTCTGCTTTAGAAATTCGAATTTGTTGATCTGAGATTTTGAGGATAAGGCCATACCGGTCAGACTCTCAGGGCCAGTGGCATCATCTCCTGCCTTTTTTACAGTTACCTTTCCTGAATCAGAAAAAATAAACTTTTTACCAAGCTCAACATCTAGAAGTCTTACATAGGTAAAAACCTGGGCAAGCTGTTTTAGGAAAGCGAACAGGTTTTCTCTTGAGTCAATGATATTTTCTGGCATATGTGTTATCAGGATCAGACAGTTATTGTTATTTCGATAAATTATACATACAAGATCGACAGTCTTTTCATAAACATTATAAACGTCAATGTAAAAATTTGAGATTAATCATCATTTGTGATCCTTTTTAATGAGCTAAGCACTACAGACAGACAGCAGTCTTATCTGTAAAAAAATCATATGGCATACAAATTGCTTAAACATAAATATGAGTTATTCAGTCAAAGAACAGTCAGGTGTGCTATGAGCGATGATTTAATGTTAAAAGCAGGTGGTCAGACCCCGGATATAGGTCTTATCAGTGATCATCGTAATCTGCATAAGATCAAGGAATTAGGCTTTGGAGACAAAAAGTCACAGGCACTGGCGCTGAAGGCTGCAGCAGAGCAGTTTCAGGCCATATTAAACCAATACTGGGTTGATGCAATGAGACAGTCTAATGACACCATCAATCCAGATTCTCCTCTGCATTCAAAATACTCCGGATTCTTTGAGGATATGCTCGCGCAGCAGAACGTAGCCACCATGACCAGCAGATCTGGCATGAACAAGAATTCCATCACATACCTTTTAACCAAGCAGTTTGCAAAATCCTTAGGAGACGAGGGCAAGGAGCTGTTAAGAGAGCTTGAAAAGATGTCAGTCTCTGGAAATCAGTCAGGCTCATACATTAAAGGATCAAACGTACAGGCCAGCAGTTTTGTATCCGGTCAAAATTCTGACAGTCATATTGATGCTGTCTCATCACTTGCAAATCTTCGCAGGCTTTATGAGTCACTTCCTGAGAATGTTTCATCAGCTGCAAACGAGCAGGAGTTTGTTGACATGATGATGCCATACGCAGTCAAGGCTGTTGAGGGTATTGGATTTAATCCTCTGGTACTTGTGGCTCAGGCGGCTCTTGAGACAGGATGGGGAAAACATGTGTCTCCTGGCAACAATTATTATGGTATCAAGGCAGGTTCTTCATGGAAGGGAGATAAGGAAACACTGACATCTGCAGAGTTTGAAAATGGCAGGTTTGTTGACAGGGACAGCTCCTTTAGAAAGTATTCAGGCGTTCTTGAGAGTATGAAGGACTACATAAGGTTTATTTCAGATAATCCTCGCTATGAGAAAGCGGTAGGCAAGAGCTATTCTCCTGATGAGTATTTTGAGGAAATTCAGAACGCAGGATACGCTACTGATCCGAATTACGCAGACAAACTGAAAAAAATTTCTCGCAAAATCGCATTTATGGCATACAAATAGCATATAGAAAATTAGAAGAGGAAAAAAGGCAAAAAATTGCCATAAAGGGGTCAAGATATGTCTATCGATTTAATTCTCACTGGTAAATACGGTGTTCTGAACAGTCAGAAGCTGCTCAATGCGACTTCTAACAACATCAACAACGTAAATACAGAAGGATATATCCGTAAGGAAACACTTACCTACACTTCATGCGTAGACTGGGGTGTTGGTGCCACCTACACAAGACGTATCTATGATCAGTACGTACAGCGTCAGCTGTTTACCGATACAGCCAACAAGGAATACTATTCAGCCTACAAGGAAGGCATGGACACAGCAGATCAGGTTCTGTCTGATTCAACCATGTCAATTGCCAATGCTGCAACCTCAATGTTTGACAATCTGTCAACTGCAGTCAATAACCCTACCTCTTCAGCAAACAGAGCTGCGGCAAAGGCATCTATTGAGAATCTTGTAGAGCGAGTCAACTATGCAAATGATCTGATGTTAGATTCACTTAATACTGTGAACAATCAGATTGCAGATGACGTTAATGACATCAATTCTCTGTCACAGGCTATCTGTAACATCAACGGCGAAATCAGATCTCTTAGCATCAGCGACAATGCAACCAACAATGAAATCTATATGCAGATGCTTGATGAGCGTGATCGTCTTATCGGTGAACTGTCAAAATATGTAAGCCTGAACGTCAAAGAACAGCAGGACGGATGCTATGAGGTATACATGGACTCAGGCATGTTGCTTGCAAACGGCGATGTATATGCTCAGCTTTCACAGGAACAGTCATCATATGATGTTACCAAGAGTGACATTTATCTGACATACAAGAGTGTATATGATGCCGGCAAGGACAAGAGCCATGTAAAGCTCAATCCTGATACCATCGGTGGTTCATTGGGCGGTTATCTGAATTCAACAACCGAGATCCGCAATACCATGCGCGAGCTTGGCAAGACAGTAGTTGCTCTGGCAGATGCTCTTAACGTGCAGAACAAGGCTGGTTTTACCCTTGAGGATACAGCTGGTGAAAATCTGTTTACCATTCCAGGAGGCTATGGCAGAACCACCAACAATGACGACAGCATCTACTTCTCATTCAACGAGGGGCAGGGTTCAAACGTACAGGGATATTCATTCCAGGTATCCTTTACAGATGGTGATTTTCATATATACAGAGTTGACGGTGATGACAACAAGGTTGACATTACAGCAGAAGTTGCAGCACCTGCCGGTACTGATACCTCTGTAAGACTTGATGACTATGGTATTACCCTTACCTTTAACAAGACAATTGATGAGTTAAAGACCAACAAGACTAGTTTTTATGTACAGCCTACACTGATGGTAGGTTCTCAGATCGAGTCAAACATATCCAAACCTGAAGATCTGGCATTCTCATCTGCAGTCAGAACCCGTACAACATCAAACAACCTGGGTAATGCGACCATCTCTCTTAGCAGATGTTCAAATACAGGTACCGACTATGGTGTTTCAATTGATCCGGCAACCAAAAAGCCTGTGTTCAACACCGGAGCTCCTACCACCATCAAGATTGATGCCGGCGGAAACTATGTTGTATATGATTCTGACGGCAACATTCTGGGTATGGCTCCATCAACCTGCAACGGAACAAATGTTCTTGCAAATGCGGTAACCTATGATGCTGCATCAGGCACTTATACCACAACACCAATGAAGGATTACGGATATGACGTGTCCGTAACAGGAACAGTCAGAGAGAATGACAGCTACACCATTGAGATCAATGATGGCGGTCAGGCTGACAACACTAATGGTACAGCTCTTATTCAGATAAGAAATAAGACCATTACCAGAACCACAGGTTCATCAAAAACCACAACATTCAATGACGGATATGCAAATCTGTTAGCAGAGCTTGGTGCATCAATTACCACCGCTGCTGCAAATGAAGAGGCTGCTGCAGCAAAGCTTGAGCAGACAACCAAGCTTTATGAGTCAAATGCCGGTGTTAATCTTGATGAAGAGGCAACCAATCTTCTGATGTATCAGCAGTCATATCAGTCATGTGCAAAGATCATTGAAGCATCACAGACAATCTTCAATGCTCTGATAAATTCATTCTAGGGGAGGACTGGTAAATGAGAATTTCAACAACTATGCAGTTTACCAGTAGCTTGAGCTATATTCAGAAAGCTAATTCATCGGTAGACGCAGCTTCAACAAAGTATCTTACCGGACAGAAGTTCCAGACTGCAGGCGATGATCCTTCAGGAATGGCTTCAAAAGTAAAGTATGAGAGTGCAATTGCCGCCTATGAGCAGTTCTCAAAGGATGGCGGACTTGCAAACAACACACTATCTGAGGAGGAGACCTCATTAAAGTCAATGTGGGATGCCTTATCAAGCATCAATACCAGACTTATACAGTGTGTAGACGGCTCAAACGATGAAAACAGCTTAAGTGCGCTGGCTGCAGAAATCGAGCAGACAAGAGATCATCTTTATGATCTGATGAACACCCAGAACACTGAGGGCGAGTACATTTTCTCAGGAGCCAGAAGTGATGTTCCAACCTACACTCTGACAACTGACGGTCACTATGTATGTCAGGCAGACGGATCAACAAGAAACGTGCTGGTGTCACCAAATGTAACCGTTCAGGTATCAGACTCAGGCCTTGATATCTTTGAAAACTGCAGAACAGCAAATTCAATGTCTGTTACAGGAACACCTGCAATCAACAGTGCGGTGATTACATCATATGGTGATTTCAGTGATCTGTACGACACCTATAACATCCGTTCAGGTGTAAGTGAGCATCTGACACTGGAGGTTAATGATGGAGTATTTGAATTAAAGGATCCTTCAGGCAATGTTATCGAGTCAGGCGAGGTTGATCTTGATGACAATACCATTGCAGTAAAGGGTATGGAATTTGCTCTGCCAGATGAGCATTACACCGGAACAATTGATATAGGTCTTGATGAGCCTAATACAGACAACATTCTCAATGTGCTAACAGAGATTGTGAATATCATCAATGATCCGTCAGTCAGCAATACTGACAAGTGTGCCGCCATTGCCAAGGCTCAGGAATCAGTTACACTTGCCATGACTCGTTATGACTCATACAGAGGAGAAATCGGAGCCAGGCAGAACACCATTGAAACAGTTCTTGATTCAAATGAATCACTGTCTCTGATTAAGACAGAATCAAAGGCTAATGTATCAGAGGTTGATACATTTGAGGCGGCCTCTGATCTGATTCAGTCACAGAATCAGCTGGCTATTTCAAGACAGGTTTACAGTATGCTGTCAAAGCAGACACTATTTGATTACATATAATAACAGCAAAGTGAGAGGAAAATATTATGATTAACTTAAATACCAATGTACCAGTTAACTCTGTTGGCAGTGTATCTCAGAGCTCAGTCAGTGCAAAAACTGAAGGTCCTGTAGACCGTCAGGTAAATGCAGGCGCATCAGCAGTTGTTGATCTCCAGACAAAGAATATGGTTAAGGATGAGTCTGGTTCATTCAAGGTAGATGCCTCAAACGCAAAGAGTGTGGTAGCAGACATTACAGCAATGTTAGGTCTGTCAGGAGCATCATCAGTACAGGCGAACCTGAATGGATTTGATGCAGCAAGCCTGCTCTCATAAGTTAAAATCGTAGGTATAATTTAACTTTATCTAGCAAGAATTCCCCCCGCCTCTATAGGCGGTTGGGATGAATT
>JBJFET010000098.1:0-2091 GCA_051891035.1 Succinivibrio sp.
ATTTATACTTGATATCGTTAATTCCTTATCAAAGGCTAATTCAGCAGATGAGGGAAGACCTCTTATTTTGGCTTCAAGTCCTGTACAGTCCCCTTCACTGTAGAAATACGATTAAATTTAAAGCCCTGATATGAAAAGTCATCTCAGGGCTTTTTTATACCCTAAACTCCCGTCACCCTAGTTTACAACATGGGTGACGAACCTCACAAATCCCTTATATTTAATTATTTCCCATTTGTTTTTAAAGGAATTTTCTTGCCTTAAATTCATTTTAGGTATATCATAGTCTATAATATATTTATATGGACTACATCATGACTTCTGAAGCTATAAAATGGAACTTTTCCAGTTACACCGATAACAAGGGCAGAACCTATATCATCTCCTACTACAACAGATGGGATCCTGTTAAGAAGCAGTCTCGTGTTGCTAAGCGTATGCATGTAGGCAGACTTAATGCTGATACTGGCGAAGTTTCTTTATCTAAGAGCTTTTTAGAAGCTAATCCTAATTATGTTGGTGAGCATGTTTTCTATGAATGTAATGCTTTAGTAATTAGAACTGAGGCTGATACAGAGGCTATTAGACAGGAAGTACAAGAGGACTTATCTTGGAGATGTGACTGTGTTTCTTTTGGTCTTACCTATGCCTGTTGGGAAGTAGCTAAGAAGTCTGGAATATTATTTAACCTTCAGTCTGTATTCGGAGAGAATGATGGTGCTGAACTCTTAAGACTGGCTATTTATCAGTTGTGCTCTCATAGTATGGCTATGCAGAACTATGAAGACTGGCTTGCTATGAATTATCTGCCTCATGCTGAACCTCTATCCAGTCAAAAGATTAGTACCATACTTGCTAAGGTTAATCAGGAGAACATTGATAATTACTTCAAATTAAGACATGAAAAAGTCACTAAAGACCACTTAAAGAAAGAGGAAGAAGCTAATAAACTGAATTTAAAGCTCTCTCCTATGATGATGGCTATTGATTCTACTTCTATCAGTACTTGGTCTGAAACTATCGATAATGCTGCTTACGGTCATGCTAAACAGGATGACTTTTTAAAGCAGGTTAATCTCACCTTCTGTATCGATTACTTTACCGGTGACCTTTGTTATGCCTATGAGTCTGAAGGCTCTGTTAATGATATGACTCTCTTTGCTGACATCCTGTTACGTATGCAGAGTATTGGTCTTGATTTGACTAAAACTCTATTGGCTACAGACAGAGGCTATGCTTCTATTTTGAATATACAGAAGATGCTCAACTGTAAGCTTATGTTCTTAACTGGTATGTCTTTAAAAGAGGACTCTATTAAAGCTACTATTGACCGCTATAAAGATAGCCTTAACAATCCTATGTTTATGAACGGTAAGCTCGGTATTTATGCTAGAAGCGCTGATGCTGAAAAATGGACTTCTACCTCTGAAGGTGTCAATGATGAGCGAAAGGTGTTCTTACATCTGTACCATGATGCTGCTTTAGGTGAGCGTCAGACTATTGCTTTAATGCGTGACTTACAGGACATCTTAGATAAGAAAAATGCTAACGAAACTGTGGATAAGAATGTATGGAAAAAGTACTCTGGCTTTATTTTCCAAAACTCAAAAACTCAAGTGTGGAGCTTAAACGCTACTAAAGTTCAGAATGCTTGTAAATATCACGGTTACTTTGCTATTAGAACTAACACCATTGATGATCCTTTCCAGAGTCTTATTATCTACAGAGAACGTAACATCGTTGAATCTGCTTTCAGACAGTTCAAAGTTCTTAACGAAAGCGACAGATTATATGCAACTGGTACCACATACAAAGGCAAACTCTTTATTTATATGCTTGCTCAGGCTATCAGAATGATGATGAGTGTTACCGCATCTAATCATCAGCCTAATGCAAAGGTATTACCTGGTGATTCTTTTGACAAAGCTATGCTTCAGATGCAGAGATTACAGGCTTCTAGACCTGCTGGCAGGGGGATTTACATAGTAAAAGAGATCCCTAAAAAAACTAGAGATCTCTTTGAGACTTTCAAAATTCCTTTTCCGAAGAAACAGATCAAAGATTAGTAACTATGATCTGCGGAGTTTAGGT
>JBJFET010000099.1:0-8596 GCA_051891035.1 Succinivibrio sp.
TTACTGCCTTGAAGGATTTTGAGAGCGCAGGTTCAGTATCTCCTGATGATATTCTTGAACAGTACACAAAAGATATATAAATGACAGACACAATCGAAAAGAAATCGCTTGATTTTAGAAAAACAAAATTTGTTACGAGCGCTCCAGATATCAAAAAACTACCTCAGGACAACTCTGCTGAGATAGCTATTATCGGACGCTCCAATTCAGGCAAGTCATCGTCAATTAACGCTATCTGCGATCAGAAGAATCTTGCCAAGACCAGTAGAACACCAGGAAGAACAAGACTCATCAATCTGTTTCAGGTTGCAGAGGGTAAATTCCTTGTAGATCTGCCAGGCTATGGCTATGCTCAGGTTCCTGAAAACATGAAGAGAGAATGGCAAAGGGCCATGTCTGATTACCTGCAGCAGAGAAATAACCTGAGAGGACTGGTTGTCACCATGGATATCAGAACTCCGTTAAGAGATCATGACAGAATGATCATTGACTGGAGCATAGCAGCTAATCTTCCATGCCTCATTCTGCTGACAAAATGTGACAAGTTTGGAGTCAACAAAAGGAGAGAGATGGCAGGTGAGGTTAAAGCTCAGCTTAGCGAATTTGGTGGTAATTTTAAAATTATTCCTTTTTCCTCACTCAAAAAAATCGGTGTTGATGAAGCCAGGCAGATATTAGCCAACTGGTTTGAAATCTTCCATACAGGTAACTAGAAATTTAGAAAATGACAAAAAAAGGCACACTTTTCATTGTTTCAGCCCCTTCAGGCGCAGGAAAATCATCACTGATTGATGCTCTTTTAAAAAGATTCAATCTGGATGATAAATTAAGACTTTCTGTATCTCATACAACCAGAGAGCCAAGACCAGGTGAAATCGACCACGTAAGCTACCATTTTGTATCAAAAGAGGAATTTAATGCTCTGATTGAGAGAGATGCCTTTTACGAATACGCTCAGGTGTTCGACAACTTCTACGGAACCTCCAGAGAAATTGTTGAACAGTGGTTAAATGAAGGCAGGGACGTGCTGCTTGATATCGACTGGCAGGGAGCAAGACAGATTAGAAAAGTAACGCCTGATGCAAAAGGAATATTCATAATTCCTCCTTCATTGGAAGAACTCAACAGAAGGCTGGTAACAAGAGCAACAGATGCGCCAGAAGTTATTGAAAAGAGAATGAGCAAGGCGATAAGCGAGATTTCTCATTACACAGAATACGAATATGTGATCATAAATGATGATTTTGATGAGAGTCTTCTGAATCTGCGTTCAATTATTCTTGCAAACAGAGAAACAACAGAGAAACAAAAAGAAACTGTAGACAATCTTTTCCATACAAAAGATTAATTCTTTGCACGGAAGAATACAAATTTGTGTATAATTAGTGAAGTTTTGACTGTGGTCACGACACACCTGCCTTATTTTTACACAAAAAGTTATTTTTGTTTCAAACTGTATTATAGTTTGAGATGAGTTTGTTTGACTTTAAAAGGCGCTTTGTTTCTATGAAAGAAACAGTTTTTTTTAATTCTAACTGCTAAAATAACAGCAGTAAGAATACAAATAAGAATTTTTATTTAAAGGTAAAGTTAAATGGCTAGAGTTACCGTAGAAGATGCAGTATCTAAAGTTGGAAATCGCTTTGATTTAGTTTTACTTGCTGCACGCCGTGCACGTCAGATCGCATCTGGAAGCAATCCTCTTGTTGAGGAGGAGAAAGATAAGCCAACTGTTATCGCTTTAAGAGAGATTGAAGAAGGCTTAATCACCAAAGAATTCCTAGACAAGCAGGATCGCAAGGAACACTTAAGAGATTCTTCTGTGCATCCGGCAGATAATGAGTTTGCTCCTATCGACGGCGTTGAGATGTTCAATTAGGAGATCTCTTTATGGGAGAGGATAAGTGTATTATTCCAGCCAGTCAGGGGTTATCTCCTCTAGAGCAGGCGCTATCCTCACCTAATTTTACTTACTATGAGCATTTAAGAGCCCTACTGTGCTCGTACCTTCCAGAATCAGCAATTGAAACTATCGACAGAACTTTCTTCGTAGCCGATTTTGCGCATAAAGATCAGAAAAGAGCCTCAGGCGAACCTTATATCATTCACCCGATTGCTGTAGCAACTGTAATTGCCCAGATGCATCTTGATGTAGAATCTGTTCAGGCTGCTCTGCTACACGATGTTGTTGAAGATACCTTTATCGACAGCCAGATGCTTGAAGCAGAATTTGGCGCTACCGTAAATGAAATTGTAGAAGGTGTAACAAAGCTCGATAAACTGCGATTCCATGACTATAAAGAAGCGCAGATGGAAAACTTCAGAAAGATGATCCTTGCCATGACCAAGGACATTAGAGTTATCCTGATAAAACTAGCTGACAGAACTCATAATATGAGAACTCTAGGTGCTCTAAGACCTGATAAAAGAGTCAGAATCGCCAAAGAAACATTAGAGGTTTTTGTCCCTATTGCCAACAGATTAGGCATATCAGATACCAGAGCCGAACTTGAAGAGCTCTGCATGGCCTCAATCTACCCAATGCGCTATCGTGTTCTCAAAGCAGCAGTTACAAGGGCAAGAAACAATCGTAAAGAAGTCGTAACCAATATTCTAGAGGCAATCAAATCCCGACTGAATGAAGCAGGAATAGAAGCAAGAGTTTCCGGACGAGAGAAAAGACTCTACTCTATCTATCGCAAAATGGTTCAGAAAGAACTTCAGTTCCGGGAAATCATGGATGTATACGGTTTTCGTATCATATTAAAGGATGTTGATACCTGTTATCGTGTTTTAGGTCAGATGCACAACCTGTTCAAGCCCCGGCCTAACGGTTTTAAAGATTATATTGCTATTCCTAAACTCAATGGTTATCAGTCACTTCATACATCTTTGATTGGACCTCATGGTGTTCCAATTGAAATTCAGATAAGAACCGAATTTATGGATCAGATGGCAGCCAGAGGCGTTGCCGCTCACTGGGCATATAAAGAGAACGGTTCTCAGGCAGTATCAACAGCATCTCAGAAAAACGCGCAGGATTGGATTAAGAATCTTATTGATCTTCAGCAGAGCGCCGGTTCATCAATGGAGTTTGTTGAAGATGTGAAGACAGACCTGTTTCCTGACTCAATCTTTGTGTTCACTCCTGACGGCATGATTTACAACCTGCCACAGGGGTCAACTGCTGTCGATTTTGCATACGCCCTTCACACAGATATAGGAAACCACTGTATCGGTGCAAGAGTTAATCACCATGCTTTTCCTCTGTCAAGATCACTAGAATCAGGACAGACAGTCGAGATCATTACAAATCAGAACACTTCACCAAATGCCATCTGGCTGTCAACTGTTGTTACATCAAAGGCAAGATCATCAATCAGACAGTACCTTAAAGGTCTAAGAACACAGGAATGCCAGCTGATCGGACGAAGACTTTTACAGAATACATTAAGAACACAGCGAATCGATATAGATAGACTCGACAGCCAGTCTGTATCAGACATTCTGGAAAACTTTAAACAGCCTGATCTTAATTCACTGTACTGCGATATTGCTATGGGAAATATCCTTACAGTTGCTGTTGCAAAATTCCTAGATCCTCACTCCCATCATCACCATGAATTACCTGTAAAAGGAACAGGCGGTATGCCTTTTACCTTTGCCCAGTGCTGTATGCCAATACCTGGTGACAAGATTATTGCTCATATCGCTCAGGGTAGAGGTATTGTAATTCATACAAACAACTGCAAGAACCTGAGAGATACAGACAAGGTTCCATCAAAATCATTAAATGTCAGCTGGAACTACGCTGTTACCGGCAACATGGATTTTAAGACTGGTCTTTTAATTGAGCTTGAAAACAGACAGGGTATCCTTTCTGAGATTTCAAATGCTATTGATATTGCAGGCTCAAGAATTGAAAGTATCAACTCTGATCCGAAAGATGAAAAGACCTTCCTTATGAATCTTGTGGTGACTGTCCGTGACAGACAGCATCTTGCTAGCGTTATTAAACGAATCAAAGCTGTTCCAAGTGTGATCACTATCTTCCGCAGACGTTAGCATATTTGATTTTGAAAAAAATTCCTACTATTTTTAATAAGTAGTATTAGGAATTTTATTATGAATAAAATAGCAGATTTCTTTCTAACAACAGAACAATTAAAAGAGAAACGAGCTGAACTTGAAGAGTTCTTTAATAAAAATGTTCAGAAATTAAGTTTTAAGAATTCTGAAGGATTCACAATCACTGCGGCAAAGATGGATGTACCAGAAGCATCTGATACTCTTGTCATAATCCCTGGTCGCGGTGAAATTGCGCATAAGTTTACAGAATTTCTATATACCCTCTATAACCTTAAAATCAGCGCTGTCATTCTGTTTGCTAGAGGCCAAGGAGAATCTACCAGACTTCTGAAAAACAGACAGAAATGCCATATAGACAGATTTGAAAATATTGCTTCAGATGACTGTTTTATGCTCGATTCGCTTGGTATAAAGAATTACAAGCTGCTAGCCTTTTCTTTGGGTGGACTTGTTTCTCTTGATATCATTAAAAATCAGAAAAACAAGCCATCACGCGCAGCTCTTATCGCTCCATATGTCTGGCCTAAATTTTTTCTGCCTCCAAAGCTTTTAAAAATTCTTGTTTATTCTCTAGGTTCAACCTATCCGTTTTCAACAATATACACACCTCACGGATCGAGCTATAAACGCATAGAATTTGCAACAAATCATCATTCTCACTGTCAGGAAAGATTTGATGCCTATCATGATTACTATGCTGAACACCCGGAACTGACTATAGGCGGACCTACATTCCAGTTTGTAAAGGAAGCCATGAGAAAACAGATTGAATTGTTTGAGTCTGACTTTGATTTTACTATTCCGGTTTACTGCCAGAGCGCAGGCTTGGATAAAGTGGTTGATACTCAGGCCGCTGAAAATTTCTTTAACAGACACAGGAATGACAGCTGTGTTCCGATTTTTGAAACAATTGAAGGTGCATTCCACGATATAATCAATGAAGCAGATGAATTTAGAATTCCTTCCCTATCAAAAGCACTTAAGTTTCTGTCATTGAGCTGATTTTTTTATATAATTGTACAGCGGTATTTTTGGCTTTTATCTCAATTGGCAAATAGACAAAAACAGAAAAAACTAAAATACCGCTTTACTGTTACACTTCATATTCCGACAAAATCATGCCCCTTCTACAGACTCAGTTACAAACCTTTAACGCATCTGAAAATCAGTAAGGAATACTGCTCATAAAAAATATGTATAGTTCATTCAAGAATCAGATATAGTTGATGAAAAATGATATACAATATTTCAGATAAGATGATGGTCGAGCATTTTAAAGAGCGAGATCAATACTCCTTAATTACAACCATAACTATCCTGTGTAGTAACCACCAAAACAGAATATAGCCATACATCTTATAGACATTATGTCTTCTGTAATACACTCTGGTGCATATTTGAAGATATGATGATTGTTCACAAGATTAATCATGAACCTATCCTATATGCTGCAATCTGAAATTTATTTTCAGTAAGAAACAGTGGCAAAGACAAAAGATAGTTTCATATAGCTTTTGAAAAGAAATCGGATAACACCATGGCAAATAATTCAGCTAACGACACAATTGATAATGATCAGATCCCTGTAGATATTATTACCGGCTTTTTGGGCAGTGGAAAAACCACATTACTAAATCACTGGGTAAACAGCACTGAACTTAAGGATACTCTTGTTCTAATCAATGAATTTGGCGATGTAGGACTGGATCATGAACTGGTTGAGTCTGTTGATTCATCTGTTGTTCTATTACAGTCAGGCTGCATCTGCTGTTCTCTGCAGGGAGCTCTTGTAGATAGCCTTGCAACGAACTTCATCAAGGCACAGAGAGGAGATATCCCAAAGTTCAGAAGAGTAATCATTGAAACCACCGGTCTTGCCGATCCTGCAGGTGTTATTACCACATTAAACGGTGATGATTTTCTACTGGATCATTATTACCACGACGGAACCATTACTGTATTAGACGGAATGTTCATAAGAGACCAGCTAAAGAAACAGTATGAAGCAGTAAAACAGATTGCACTTGCTGATATCGTGATTGTTAGCAAAACTGATCTGATTGACTCAGATGAAATTGATGCAATCTATGAAATTACCGCAAAAATCAATCCTTCGGCAAAAGTTATTCCTTCTGTAAAAGGAAATGTATCGCCAAAGGTGATTGCCGATATTGGACCTTATAAGAATGAAAATCATAATTACGATAGAAAAATAACTTCATGGATGAACGTTAAATCATCAGATTTGGCTTCCCCTTTCAGACCTGCTACAGTATCTGGTGCTGTTGGCGTTTCAAAGCCAAAGATTATCGCTCATTCTGATATCGATTCATTCTGCCTGGAATTTGATGAACCTATCGAGCCACTTGCTCTTATGTCAGCAGTTTCTGCAGTGCAGGGGCAGTATGGAGACTCAATTCTGAGGATCAAGGGCATTCTTGATCTTAAAGGGCAGGAAAAACCTATTGTTATTCACGGTGTTTTAGGCAATCTTTATCCATTGTCTGAATTAAAGGGCTGGCCTGCAGGTATGAAGAAAACACAGCTTGTATTCATCTGCAGAGCATCTGTACTAGAACAGATTAAACATATGCTAAAAGAGATAATGCTTAACCCTGATTCAAGCGAAATTGCCTATTACCAGAGCATGATAGACAATATTGAAAGATCTGAAGATTAAAAAAGCAAGAGGGGTTCAAAAACCCCTCTCTTCAATTTCAATCGATTAGTTCAGCAGATTACTGCTGCTCTTCTCTTACAGTATCACCAGTTACAACAATCTCAACGCGGCGATCTGCAGCAAGGCAGTCAATAACTGCCTGACGGCCTTTAACACTGTCACACTTGTTACCGGTTACAGGTGATGACTTACCACGACCTTCTGAAACCTTAACAGTTGTTACGCCTTCTGACTGCAGCTCTGCTGTTACAGCATCAGCTCTCTTCTGTGAAAGCTTCTGGTTATAAGCGTCTGAGCCGATACGATCGGTATAACCGTATACTTCAAACTCTGTGTTGTCCAGTTTCTTTGATGAAGCCACAACGTCATTGATAGCCTTTTTACCCTCAGCAGATAAAGATGAACCATCAAATGGGAAAAGTAAGCCTGCTGCCAGGTTGTGATTTTCTGTTACACGTACTGTCTTCTTCTGCACAGCTACTGGCTTAGGAGCAGGTGCAACAGGAGTGTTACCGCCAAAGTTGTACTGGAAGCCAACATACAGTAAGCCGTTGTTTAAATCACCAACTTCATCGCTTTTTGCAGTTTTGAAAAGGTAGTCATAACCTGCACGAACTGAGAAATCCTTAGTTAAGGCATACTGACCGCCTACACCGAGGATAGCGCCGATATTGCTGTCGCTATCACCGTCCATTGAAGTTCTGTTCCAGGTTGGACCTACTTTGAAGAATACATCTGAACCATTTGTATCAAGTGGTAAGGCAAAACGGCCATAAAGCTCAACAACGTTGGTGTGGAATGAGCTGTCTGCTGTTGTAGCACCAAATGCGCCAACGCCCATCTTTGTACCGCCTAGATAATCATAGCCAAGGCCTAAACCGAACCAGTCAGTAAAATTGTATTCGCCGTTTAACTTGAAGCCATAACCATTTGAATCTGTAACTTCTGGTTTGAAAGCTGCAATTCCATTTAAGTATGGATCATATGAGTAAAAATCGTCGAAATCATCAAAAGCGTGATTCCAGCCTGCAGCTGCACCGACACTCCAGGTTCCTTCTACTGCGGCGTTAGCAGAAAATGAAATAACAGCAGCTGAAACTGCAACAGCTAATAACTTAGTGTTCATTGTATTTTCCTTTTCGAACTCTCGAAATTAAGTAATAAAATCGCATATCTATCAAAGATAGGCCAATTTAGTACTATTATAATTCTATCTCATAAGTTCTCAAGACTAATGAGAATTATGTTCAATAAAACAATGTAATTATATAAGAGAAAAACTTAGATAAGAATTAGTGAACAGGAATGAAGAGATAATTAAAGCAATAAATAAGCCCCAACAAAGTTGAGGCCTATAAAATAAACTTTTGCAAAAGTCTACTGAGATCAGATTACTTGATCTTACCTTCTTTATACAGAACGTGCTGACGAACAACTGGATCGTACTTCATCATCTCCATCTTACCTGGAGTAGTACGACGGTTCTTGTCTGTAGTATAGAAGTGACCAGTACCTGCTGTTGAATTTAAACGGATCTTCTCACGACCGCCTTTCTTAGCCATTTTAGTCTCCTTTAAACTCTAACGCCTTTAGCGCGCATTTCTGCAAGAACTGCATCGATACCGTTCTTATCGATAATTCTCATTCCTTTGGTTGTAACACGAAGTCTTACGAAACGACCTTCGCTCTCAACCCAGAAACGGTGATACTTTAAGTTAGGAAGAAAACGACGCTTAGCCGCATTCTTTGCGTGGGAACGAAGATTACCCACTGCAGGGCGCTTGCCCGTAACTTGGCAAACTCTGGACATGTTAGTCACACTCCAAA
>JBJFET010000100.1:0-8563 GCA_051891035.1 Succinivibrio sp.
CCGATGGTAGTGCAACGTACGTTTGTGTGAGAGTAGGTCACTGCCAGGCTTCCCTATTAAACTGGCCCGCAGGGTTATCTCTGCGGGCCTTGTTGTTTCCAGCACAGGTAAATCATATCTGTAATTCCTGCCATACTCTGGTTTTTATCATAATCTTCGGTGATATAATATAGCCAGTTTCTATAAGGACGCTATAATTATGATTAATGCTCTTAAATCTAATTTGCCAGGCTTTTTTCTGTGTCTGGTAATTGCAATCCCTTCATTTATATTAGGAAGGATCTATCCTATTGTTGGTGGTCCTGTATTCTCGATGCTGATTGGTATGATGCTATGCTGTTTTCTGCCAATTCCAAAGTTCTTTGACAGTGGTGTCAAATTCACCTCTAAAAAGATCCTTCAGTATTCAGTTATCCTTCTTGGTTTTGGTCTGAACCTCAATGAGATCTTAAAAACAGGTCAGGAATCACTGCCTATCATTGTAGCAACTATTCTGACCTCACTGCTGATTTCATTTATCATCTGCAAAACCATGAATATCCCAACAAAACTCTGTACTCTGATTGGAGTGGGATCATCTATCTGCGGTGGCTCTGCAATTGCAGCTACAGCTCCTGTCATTAAAGCCAATGATGAGGAAGTTGCTCAGGCTATTTCTGTAGTGTTCTGCTTTAATGTTATTGCAGCTTTGGTATTTCCAACCTTAGGCGATCTTATCGGCATGAGTCATGATGCGACTGCTTTTGGCATATTTTCTGGTACCGCTGTAAATGATACCTCATCTGTTACTGCTACAGCTTCAACCTGGGACAGTATGTTCGGACTTGGGCATGAGACTCTTGATAAGGCTGTTACCGTCAAGCTGACACGAACACTAGCCATTATTCCAATTACTCTGATTTTATCATTCCTGTATGCAAACAGACATGACTTAACTGTAAATGAGCAGGCTAAAAAGCTGAATGTAGCCAAGATGGTTCCATCCTTTATTATTCTGTTCGTACTGGCATCTGTTATTACCACTGTCAGTGTGTATTTTGGAGTGGAAGCTTCATCATTCAAGCCATTAAAAGATCTGAGTCTTTTCATGATCATTATGGCAATGGCTGCTATCGGACTTAACTGTAATGTGGTAAAGCTAATCAAGACTGGCACTGTCCCAATCATGTTAGGCCTGTGCTGCTGGGTTGGTATTACTGTGGTTTGTCTGTTACTTCAGAACTACCTGTCAATCTGGTAGTCTCATATTCCTGCTAAGGTCCTTAGCAGGAAATGATATATTATTCGATGAAATAAGAATAATTCTCTTTTCTAGGCAGAGTCTTTGGATATTCTCCGTCAGTATATCCTAACGCAAGATGACCTATTCCCTCATATTCACCTTGAATGCCTAGTCTTTCAAAAATCTCCTTATATAAAGGATCACTCATTGATTCTCTGCATCTGTGGATCCAGCATGATCCCAGTCCTTGATGATGAGCTTCCAGCATCATATTGCCAAGCACTAATGATCCATCATAAACATAAGTGTTAGCAGCCTTTGATGCTGCCACAATTAGAATAACCGGAGCTCCGTAGAATGTATCAAAATCAGGTTTTCCGTAGATTTTTGCATTAAGAGAGGAGATCCTGTCTCTTAGTTCCCTGTTGGTGACTGCAATGATTACCGGTGACTGTGAGTTTCTGCCTGTAGCTGCATAAGTTCCAGCTTCAATTACCTTTTCAATAAGCTCACGTGGTACTGCATCTGTTTTGAATCTGCGTATAGAGCGTCGTGTTCTGATTACATCAAGAATTTCTGTCATAAAAGTGTGTCCTTTCTATTTTGTGGCTGATGTCAGATATTATAAGATTTTATAAAGATTTGTGATCCCAAGTTCCTCACCGAATTTGATGCCGGCACACCTGATGGTACCACCATCCTCAAAACCAAGTTTCTTAAAAAGTCTTATGGAAGGGGTGTTGCTTGAGGTAATAACTGCAATGATGTTTCTTATAAGACCTGTCTTTCTGGCATACTCAATCATTCTGCTACACATGGTATAGCCTATCTTTTGGCCCTGATATCCTTTGCACACATAGATAGAGATTTCAGCAGTACTCTCAAAGGCATCCTTGTCTCTGTAGGATGATAAAGAGCAGTATGCCACTAACTGACCGCTGTCATCTGTACAGATCTCGATTATATGTCTTTTACTCTGATGAGATCTGAACCACTCAACAGCATTTTCAAGGCTGCGCTCTCTAGTATCGAAGGTGGCGGTTCCGTGTAATACTTCGTAGTTGTAGATGTCATTTATCGAGGCAACATCTTCAGGTAATGCAATCCTAAAAATCATAATTCTCTGTATTCAGTAAATAACTGCCAAATTCTCTGCTCTTATCTAATGTTTAATGACCGGTGCAGAGCAGTACATTAAGATTACACCTGTACAGCCATATTGAAAAGAGCATTGTTTTTTACAGCAGCATTGTAACTGAATGTGTTAATTGAAGGATCGGCTATGGGACAGAGCAGATGACATGAAAACAAAAAGGAAAAGCTTAGGTCTATAGGCTTTTCCTTTGATATCAGCTGTTTGGGCAGCACTAAACTATGTTTTTAAAACCTAAAAAACTCCTTAAATCTGCTGCCATCTCCAGGTTCTGCCTTTGGATCGTAGACAATGCTCTCAAAAAGTTCCTGCTTGTGGTTCTGGTAAAAACCGTTGATGATATGTCCATGTACATTTATAAAAGGAAATTCCTTTTCTCTTATATCACTGGAAATCTCATTTACAGGAATATTCATCTTTGCTGATACATCCTTGCAGTAAAGCTCATAGATATCATCGATTGAAAGATTAAGAGGGGTGTTAAGCTCCTCTTCAGACAGCACATGCTCTGCCTCATTCCAGAAAGTAAATCTGTTTTTGGTGATATAGCTCCATCCCATAAATTCTGCATTTGCAGCTCTGCCTTCCTTGAATGTAATGTATGAAGTCTTTACAACAAAAGGATGAGTTTTTGATCCAAGTCCCAAGGTTACAAGACTTTTACCAACATTCCTTCCAAAGTTTCTGTGGAAACCTGTACAGATAGAAAATGCCATGATCTGTGAGCCGTCTTTAGCAGTTGCTATTAAAGCAGGAGTTCCAAGTTTTGCTCTTGCCTCCTCAACTGTATTGCCGGAATCAACAATATTCTCTTTGATACTCTCAACACTTGGAATTATGCTAGAAGTTGCTGTATTGACGCATCCTGTCAGCGTTATGGTCAGCATTACAAGACTAAACAGTTCTAATACTCTTTTCATAATAAACATACCTCATTTTAAGCAAGAGCTGATCTTAACACTAAAATGTGCATTGTCAAATTATAATATTCATAAGGTAGTAGTTACGCATCAAATCCACCACATTTAGACTGATCCTAAAACAACCACTTTCAGATTGTATTATAGTTAGGTGTAATACTTATATTTGTACCAGTAGCTCTGCTTTTATTCCTATCCTCTTTAGCCTTTATTTACCTTGATTTTGCTAAGCCTTATAAAACCAAAGGTTTTGACGTTAGATTTGATCGTGGCAGCTATCAACTCTTTAAAGTTACTTCAAAAAGAGTTGAGGGAAAGAAATACCCTGTTCTTGAGCAGTCCTATATAGGCACTATTGATCCTGATAAGGGATTGCTTCCTAAAAAAACTTCAACTTTTACTCCTTCCCTTGTTGAATATGGTCTAAGTTCTTTTATTCTCAAGAATTTTAAGAGAAAAATTCAGCGTTCTATGTTTAACAACTCTTGCTCTGAACAAGCTTTTATTCTGGGGGTGATTTTGTTTATGTATGGTCATCTTCAGGATAGATTTATTAGGCTTTCTTATCTATCCAAAGGTTTTACTAAAACTCCTGATGTTGCAGGTTCAGCTGCTATAAAAAGAATTAAAAAGATTTCTTTACTGATTGCTTCTTGTTTTGAAGAAGCAATTCCAGATGAAGCTGATCGTGATTATGCCAAAGCGCTTTTACGAGAACTTAAAGTTGATATCAATTCTCCTAAGCCTTCGATTATTTACCCCATAGAGCTTTCTGAGGTTTTATCCAAGTACAAGCTCAAATAGAGAACATCATTGATTTATGAAATTAGCAAAAGATTACAATTAAGTAGGATTTTTTATGAACAATGTAACTGTCATCCAAGACAATATGAAGATCATTTCTGTTGTACTTGCACCTTTAAAAAATAAGATCCGTTCTAATAAGAAGTTTGTTGATACCCTTTTACATATATTTGAGGGGGTTACTGACTTTAGAAAGTCTGGCATGACTAAATACGATCTAGATAAGATACTTTGTATTTGTCTTTTACTTGCGATGAGAGGCAAGTTCACTTCGTTCTATCATGCTGCAATGTTTATTAAAGTACGTGCTGATTACTTCAGACAGCTTGGGCTCATTGATGGCAACAATATCCCTTCTCATGATACATTAAGACGCATATTTCTCAATATTGATGCAAATGAACTTAGAGATTGTCTTGTTAATCGTATAAAAGCTTTTATCAGAAAAATCGTTGATAGAGGATCTAGCAGTGATGAGAAAGTAAGGCATTTAAGCGGTGATGGAAAAACATTTAAAGGTTCAGGTCGAAAGAATTCTAAGCGTAATGTAAATGTTTTTAACATCTTAGATCCGTCATCTGAATTATGCTTAACCTCAATACCTTTAGATGACAAAGATTCTGAAATTCCAACATTTCAACATGCATTAAAGTTCTTTTCTTTAAAGAACACTATGGTTACAGCCGATGCCTTGCACTGTCAGAGAGAAACTATGGCTATCATTCAAGAGAAATGCGGTCTTTTTACCGTTGCCGTTAAAGATAACCAGCCTGGCCTTAAGGATGTCTTGATTAAGATGATCATCAGGATCTTGGTAGAAGAGCTGTTATCACAGGAACATTCTGGCTTAGAAAAACTATAAAAGCACAGAATACAACCATCCTCAAAGAAGTATAACCGTCTTTTGGCTATAATCTTTACAAATATTGCAGATATACAAAAACAACTATGAAAGAATTCCTTTTAAGACTTGCAATTCTCTTTGCAGGACTTGCCATCGCTCACCTTGGAGTGTCTTTTTTTCTGATGGCAAATCTTGGGGCAGATCCTTTTAATGTTCTGATACAGGGATCGTATCGAACTTTGCAGAAGCTATTGTCAGCTGATCTTCTGACACATGGCAGTGTTCACTTAGTATTCAGCTTTCTTATCATAATTGTTCTGCTGTTTACTGACAGAAGCTATGTAAGAGCTGGAACTCTTATCTGTATGTTCTGCGGCGGGCCTATAATTGATTTTTTCAGCTGGATCCTCTTTCCTGTGCTAGCTCCTTTGATGAATATGCCATTTAGGATAACTATCAATATCATAGGCTGTGCGATTCTTGCCTACGGAATGACTATCGTTATCAAGTCACAGGCAGGAACGGGACCTAATGATCTTGTGGCTCTTGTGATAAGCGAAAAGCTCAAAAGGAGATTTGCTCCTGTAAGAATAGCAGTAGATGTAGTCTTTGCTCTTTCAGGTTTCCTGCTTGGAGGAACTATTGGAATAGGAACTCTGATCTGTGCTTTTGTTGTAGGCCCTGTAGCAGGTGTTTTCATGACGTATAACCAGAGACTAATTGAAGACTTAATCAAAAGACTGTGTGCCAAAAACAGTAAGGATAAGGGAACAAGTCATTTATAGGCTGTATAAGGCCTGGCTTTGAGGCTCAGAACGGAAGAGCATTACTTTCTGTCAGTAGCAACTTAATGAAATATTTTCGGGAAACTGAGCTGACAGTCACGTTTTTATCCTGTAGCTTTAGTCTGAAATAACTACTGTGATATCATCTGTTCGATTTTTCCTTGAACTACTAGTTTATTTGAAGGATATTATTCTAATAATTTTTTTGTGTTGTATTCATTAAGATATGAGATATGGGATTAGTAAAAATATTATCAGTATTATCAGCTGCCTGTTTTATCCTGACAGGCTGTGCTACATCAAGAGGTACGCTTGATCTTACTGCTGCTCTTTCAGACAAAGTTCAGTCAGCAGACAGTGTAAAGAGTGTATTTATAGATAAATATACAGATAACAGAGTGTTTGCAACTAATGCAAGTTCACCTGATAAACCTACATATGATCCAAGCAAGGGACTTGATGATGAGACTCGTGCAAAGATCATCGCCAGAAAGAGAAATGGTTATGGAATGGCTATGGGTGATATTGTGCTTGCCAATGGTCTTACAACAGAGAAGCTTATCAGAAATATTGTATCTCAGGCCTTTGTAGATGCCGGTTATACCGTTGTTACAGATGATCCTGACAATAAAGCGGTTCATGCTAATATCAACGTAGACAGATTCTGGGGATGGGTAGAAATTGGCTTTTTTGCTCCAAGCGTATTTGCTTCATCTGAATTGCTCCTAGATCTTTCCTATGGCGACAGATCTGATTCAATTCATAGCTACAAGGTTGAGGAGAATGTATGCTTGATTGCAAATGGTGAAGAGTGGAAGAGAGCATTTCTGGATAATCTTAAGAATGTAAAGTCTGACCTGACCGAAAGAATTAAAAAGTCATCAATAAGTGATTAGCCTATCTTTCAAGTAGCTCGGTCTGTTTTAAAGCCTGACTGTCATTGTAGACAGTCAGGCGGTCTGCTGTTTTTATCCTTCTCGTCAGTCACATAATCTGTCAATTGTCTTATCAGATGCAATTAAATAAAAAAAACTCATGATAAAATACAAACAGTTGGATTTTGTCTTTTAGATAAGGATATCTGTATGATTAAACATATTGTAATGTGGAAGTTTAAAGAAGGAACAGAAGCTCAGAGAGACAAGTTTCTGGAGGGCCTGAACGGTCTTGTAGGTCAGATTGAGGTGATCAGATCACTTCAGACTGGAGTTAATGTAAACCCAAAGGAAAAGTTCGATGCAACTTTAATCTGCGAGTTTGACAATATGGAGGATCTTAACAGCTATGCAAATGATCCTCGTCATATTGCAGTTGCAAGCATCTGCAGATCAATTGCAACAGACAGAGTCTGCGTAGATTTTGAAGAATAATCATATAGGGGGCATGGCGTCACCATGTCCCTGCCTGTACCTCTCATCTCTCTTTTTTACATAGTTGCATAATGTAAATACCATCCCCCTGTTTTGGCATGATCAAGTCAGCAAAACTGCAAATGACACCTTGAGTTGTCCTGATATAAAGTCTGATAATCAGCTCATAGATAACAGGAGTTGAATATGGTTAGACTTGCAATACTTGGACTTGGCAACATTGCCAGAGTTATGGCCAGAACTGTACAGCTTATGAATCAGCATGGAGACAATTCTGTAAAAGTGGTGGCAGGTGCATCACGTTCTAAGGAAAAGGCTGAAGCTTTCTGCAGAGAATTTAGTATAGAAAAGGCCTATGGTTCCTATCAGGAACTGTACGATGATGCAGATATTGATCTTGTGTATATAGCCACTCCTCACTCACACCATTTTGAAGAAGCCAAAGCCTGCCTTGAGTCCGGAAAGCATGTTTTATGTGAGAAGGCCTTTACGGTAAATGCAGCTATGGCAGAGCAGCTTGTTGCTCTGAGTAAGGAGAAGAATCTTTTGCTCTCCGAGGCTATCTGGACTCGTTATATGCCATCACGCCTTGCTATAAATGAGGTTATCGCCTCTGGCATTATTGGTCAGGTTACCATGGTAACAGCAAATCTGTCATACAGTATTGCTCATGTTCCCCGTCTTGTAAAACCTGAACTTGCAGGTGGCGCACTGCTTGACGTTGGCGTCTATCCTTTAAACTTTGCCTGCATGATCCTAGGTGAGCCTGACAGAGTGGATGCCGTATGCATTAAAAACTCAGCTGGGGTTGATATGTCCAATTCGATTACGCTGTGTTACGAAAAGACTGCTCAGATGGCTGTACTTTGCTCTAGTGCAACCGGCGTTTCAGACAGGTTTGGCTATATCCACGGAACTAAAGGTTTTATTCAGGTTGAGAATATCAATAACCCCCAGTCTCTTACAGTTTACAACAGCGATTATCAGGCTGTTAAAATGCTAGATTTTAAAGATCAGTTAACCGGATATGAGTTTGAGGTGCAGTCCTGTGTCAAAGCAATAAATGAAGGCAGATGCGAATGTCCTCAGATGCCTCATGACATGACTTTGTATATGATGAGGCTGTATGATTCAATCAGAGCTCAGCTTGGTATTAAATACCCATTTGAATAGGCAAAAAGATTATGACATACAAGGTACTAATAGGAATAAATCTTACAGATGAGCAGAAGTCTGTATTTGAGAGTATTGATGATGTGGAAATAACACTAAAGAATCAGCATACTCTGACAGAGGAAGATGTTAAGGATAAGGACATTATTGTAGGCAATATCGCTCCAGCTCTACTTCCTTATGCTCAATCACTGAAATTTCTACAGCTGAACTCGGCTGGATATGACAACTACATGGGAGTGCTGCCTTCAGATGTTAAGCTTGCAACTGCTGTAGGCGCATTCAGTCCTGC
>JBJFET010000101.1:0-8489 GCA_051891035.1 Succinivibrio sp.
ATAAACGACAATTCATTTTTAATGAATTTATGAAAACTTCAACAGCTGTAATTACAGGCAACAGCATTCTTGAAAAACCGATATTTTATCGATTCTCCTATCCAAAATAGCTAATGATATTAAACTGTTTGGGTTCCTCTTATGATCGCCCCCGTCTTTGAATAGTTTTCAAATCTTGTATTTGGATGTTTTACAATCTCCTCCTCAAGATACTGTCTGTATAGATTAAATACTCTTACTGTCTTCTGAATTTTTCCATCGTTACAAAGTACATCAAGCAGTTTCTGGGTTGAAGCTACAGCATGTTTGTTCACCTTGCCTGAATGTGTAAGATCGTCTTTGAATGCAAAGTCTGCTCCAAAAAGTTTAACTGTTTTATATTCAGCCTTAAGGGCAATTGCTACAGCCTCATTGAGCACTGATCCTGCATATTCAATATAGTCGGCCATCTTATCATCAAGATAGTCTAATATCCTAAGATCCTGCTTCCTGTAGACAAAGTATTTTGGTCCTTTAAAACTTTGAATTAGTGCGTTTTCTGAATGAGCAGAAAAAATAAGAGTAGAGTTTTTTATACTTTCCATATTTGAAAAGAGAAACTTATGCAGATTCTGAAAGACTACAGGATCGGTAGAAACTATATAATCCGGAATGATACTGTTATCAAGAAGACATGACAGAGAAGTATCAAGAGCGATTAGTTTTGTTCCTTCGTTGAGAAATTCTCTGATTGTATCAATACTGTTATCAAGTGATGGTCCCGATGCAGCAATCATGATCTGTGAGTTTTTATCATTGTTACGTATAACATCGATAAGAAACGGGCTGATATTTTTCAGGCACTCATAATTGTCTTTAAGATTCTTTTCATTGATAAGGGCTGTTTTTTTACTGAACCTGTCAACAGCATAATCATAATCAAGAACATTTATAAGTTTTCCCTTTAAGTTGTTGTTGGTCATAGGATCGATATACAGCTCAGGAGTGATAATTACACTGTTTGAATAATAGGGAGTATTATCATCAGCCAGAGAATAGGTAACATTAGGGACAAACAGCTCATGGATCTGGTCATCAATTGACAGCAGGGTATAAAAAAGACCAGGATTAAGTAGGTGAACGAAAACAGATGCATCTTTGCTTTTTTTTAATATAAATCTTATCTCATCACCAAGACCATATCCGTAAATGTGAATTTCCCTGTTAAAATCGATCTTTCTGCACAGGTGAGCTGCAAGTGCCTCTCTGTCATGATGTGATGTCAGCTGTCTTCCGTCAATAAGAAGGCTTACCTGCTTTCCCTCATCTATATCAATCTGATAATCCTTATGGAAATTCCCCCTATTCAATAAATCTGCAAATGACTTTGAGTGACTTTCTAGTTTTTTGAAATTATGGTCAAAAATATTCTGTTGCATACGGGCCTTTTATGGCTGAAAACATTATTGTGACAGTTGATATCAATTTGAAAGAATAGACTATTTCAGAAGGTCTATAGTCCAATTCTTGAATGTATTAACTCTGATGAGTTTATATTACTATTTACTTTACCTGCAAAAAACAGGTCTTACATCAAAATTTTATTAAAAAAATTTAAGAAAGGATATTTTTTTTCTTTAAAATCATAGAGAAAATTTTTATTATTACTATATTATATGTAGAGATGGTTTGTGAATCAGGAGATGAACTATGACTAGAGCAGAACTGATTGAGTCGCTAGCAAAAAAGTTCTTGTATCAGAATCCTCAGGTAATAGACAGCGCTGTAAGAGAAATCTTTGAAGTAATGATAGAAACATTAGCTTCTGGTGAGAGAATAGAGATTCGAGGTTTTGGCAGTTTTGAGATTCGAGTTCATGAACCAAGAATTGCGCACAATCCAAAGACAGGAGAGCAGGTCAAGCTTGACAAGCGCAGAGTTGTACATTTCAAACCTGGTGTTGAACTTAGAGATCGTGTTAACACATCTAAGTAATGTTTTTTTACCTGATTATAAATACATAGCGCAACTGAGCACTGTTTTACTATGCACAGTTGCGCCTTGTGTTATTATAGACATATATTTTAAACAAGGATTAGCATGATTAGGATCTGGTTTTACATTGCGTTACTGCTGATATTAGCCATCATCGGACTGGCCATAGGCAGTGCGAATGATTCTTTAATCTCGTTTGATTTTCTGATTGTAAAGAAAGATATCTCTGTGGCATCGGTACTTGTGATCGGTGTGAGCTTTGGATTTATTCTTGGCGTATACTCAAGCTGCCTGCTGTGCATTAAACTCTGGTATAAGGAAAAGGTTGCAAGATTATCGCTTGGAAAGCTTAAAAAGCAGATGCAGAGTGCAGAAAAGAATGATAAGCAGTAGATAAATGTTTGAGTTACTCTTTTTACTATTACCTATAGCGGCAGTTTATGGCTATTTTGTGGGCAGAGGATCTGTCAAACAGAAGATCCAAAACAGCAAGCAGAATCAGAATGCCGATTATCTCAAGGGCTTTGACTACCTGCTAAACAACAAGCAGGAAAAGGCTGTAGATAAGTTTATTGCTTATTTCAACAGCAAAGATCCAAGTTTTGAATCTTCTATCGCTCTTGGAAATCTCTTCAGGCAGAGAGGTCAGGTAGACAGAGCAATTTCTCTTCATGAGAAGATGTCCAATGATACAGAACTTGAAGATAGTGAAAGGGAGCTCTCTTTACTTGAACTTGCAGGCGATTTTATCAGTGCTGGACTATTGGACAGAGCTGAAAACATACTTTTGTCACTCATTGATATTCCAAGACAAAGAAAGCAGACAGCCAAACTGCTATTGAGTGTATATGAAAAAGAGCAGGATTTTGAAAAGGCTGTAGCTGTTGCAGAAAAGTATTCAGATGCACTTGAGAACAGTGCAGATAAACAGGTAAGTCAGTATCACTGTGAAATAGCAAAACGATTGGTACTTGATTCACGTCATCAGGAGGCAGAAGCTGAGCTTTACAAGGCTATTGCCTGCTATGACAAATCAATACGGGCAAGACTCGAGCTTGTTGATATTCTTATCAGACGTTCAGAGCTAAAAAAGGCTCATGCTCTCATTAAAGAGGCTTATACCATAGATAGCTCCTGTGCAATAGTGTGCATAGACAAGCTGAAGCTGTGTTTTCCAAACAGTGCAGATCCAAATTATAGGTTTGCACTTGAAGATCTTGTTCACAGAACCTCATCTGCACAGGCGATGGTTGAGCTTGTAAAGGTAGTAGAGCAGCTGTCAGGTATTTCAGATGCTCAGGCTTTACTGCTTTCGTATACCAAAAACAAGGCAAATTTGAAGTTAATCTCACAATTGCTGTCATTACGTGCTCACAGCTCTGATCCTGCCGCAAATGAATCGATTCTTCAGATAAAAAGTATGCTTGATGCACAGATTTCACTTTCTAACAGATATATTTGTCCAAACTGTGGATTTGAGAGTAAGATCCTATTCTGGCAGTGCCCTTCATGCAGAAAATGGGAGAGCATGAAAGCCAAGGTTGGACTTGATGGAGATTAGTACATGACCGAACCAAAAGTAATTGTGGCTTTAGATTATGACAATCAGGAAAGTGCATTAAAATTTGTATCTTCAGTTACACCTGATCTTTGCAAACTCAAAGTTGGAAATGAGTTATTTACAACAGCAGGTCCACAGTTTGTATCAAAGCTGGTAGACAAAGGCTTTAAAGTATTCCTTGACCTGAAGTTTCATGATATTCCTAATACTGTAGCCAAAGCCTGTACCGCAGCAGCAAAGATGGGAGTCTGGCTTGTAAACGTTCATGCTTCAGGCGGTCCAGTCATGATGAAAACAGCAGCAGAAGCACTTAGTGCCTTCAGTGACAGACCGAAGCTTATAGCCGTGACTGTGCTCACCTCAATGGACAAGGCTCAGCTTTCATCTGTAGGTATTTCTCAAGAGCCTAAATCTCAGGTTCTGCAGCTTGCCAAGCTTGTTAAGGAGTGTGGCCTTGATGGTGTTGTTTCTTCTGCTCAGGAGGTAAGTCTCATCAAGCAGTACATGGGTGTTCCTTTTATGTGTGTAACTCCTGGCATCAGACCAGAAGGTAGCGAGATTGGGGATCAGAAGAGGATCATGACGCCTGTTGAGGCTGTAAGAGCTGGTTCTGATTATCTGGTGATAGGCAGACCAATCACACAGTCAGATGATCCTGTACAGACACTCTCAAAGATTAATGAGTCTATCAGCTCAATCTAGTGAAAATGGCTTTTTGTTGTAAGGTATTAAATAAAAGTTCAATGATGGTGAGAGTACAGACATCAGTTCTGATGTCTGTTCTTATCTGACTGTTTTGCAGTCATCTTATAAAGACTGATTTTTTTGAGAATCAGGCTACAGCTTTTGGAAACAAAAAGAGCAGGTGAATATTCCTGCTCTCAATCTGATCTAGATCTATGACTGTTATATCATCTATTTGTATTGTTGTACCTGAACTCTCAATGACATGGCTGAAGCCTGTGCATTGATTTCCTTGCAGATTTTCAATGACTGCTCATCCATTTTTACTGTAACAACAACTCTGCCTGCATCAAATTCAAACACTCCCTGTCCTTCGATTGAAAACTGACCTTTGAAAAAAGCCACTACATATTTTGCAATCTGTTTTGGTGCGTATGATTTAAATACTCTCATTTGTCTCTCTTTATGTCGTTGGTAACTTCTGATACTCAGAAGTCTTTGTTATTAATTTATGTGTTGTTTAATTTCTTTTATGTTTAAATAAATCTTCTGAAAATTTATTTAACATAATAATTTTAGGTCAATATCTGAAAATAAAAAGTGATAAAGATGGTAATATTTATCAAATAGTTAGCTGATTGTTAAAACTGTGATCTATTGCGTTTAAAATCGCAAATGCACAGATGCACACATAGATTAGTGTGATAGTAGGAGCAGGGGGGATGAGATTATTTTGATATATATCAAAATATCCTGTCTTCTGAATATGGACTAATGAACCTTTCGTAACGACCTTTTGCGTTTTCATAGTCAAGCATCAGTGCACAGGCTGTATCAAAGCTTGGAGGAAACTCTTTCTTACCGTTTATATAGTAAGAGAGAAGCTCAACTAGCGGCAGGTGTGATACAAGCAGTATCACGTCATCGTTTTGGCATGATGATTCAATGTATGAAACAAGAAATGATGGATCACCTGATGGTGAGAGTTCTCTTAGATACTCAATATCGCCCTTGTAACCTAACTCTCTTGCTGCAATCCTGCAGGTCTGCATTGCTCTTGTCTTTGGTGAACAGAAGCATTTTGAGATTTTTGTGATGTTTGAGAGCTTGCTGGCAGTCATCATTGCCTCATTCATCCCTCGTGAGGTAAGGACTCTGTCGTTTGAGCTGAACACGGCCTCTCCATGCCGAAGAATAACTATCTTCATATAACACCTTCAGTCAGTTGTGGTTGTGTCATCAAGTCTGCTTGATTACAAATATGATAAATATGCTCTTTGTTTCATGATTTTAGCATACTATATTTTGAAGATGCACAACTGTTTTTGCGTGTTAAATATGAGTAATATTGTGTAAAAAATATCACATTTATTATGAGGGGAGGTCAATTAGGCATTCCATAATCTGATAATATAAGTGCTGTCAGGATTATCTGTTTGAGACATTATGGACTACAGCTATCTTAAGAATAATAGAAATTTAAAGGCTTTTTTCAAGGATGCATCTTCTGCTCAGATAAGGCAGATCATTGAAAAGCTCGAGGAGCTTTTCAATGAGACTGTGCAAAAGGAGGAGGAGGCCCTGAAAAGACAGGCCGAAAGAGAGAATTTTTTAAAAGGAATGCTTGCATCTCTTGAGGGGCATAACTATACCGTTGATGATTTGGCAGCGCTTGCACAGGTAAAGGATAATTCAAAAAAACGAACCATGAAGGCCAGATACTGCTATGAAGATCTTGAAGGTAATGAATGCTTCTGGTCAGGTCAGGGTAAAATTCCTGTGGCATTGAAACAGGTTATGCAAAGAGACGGTATTACAGACAAGAAACACTATCTTATAAAAGAATATGACTAGCGTATCTGTAAACGATCTTTTTACGCACAAATGTCTTGATACTATACTTGTGCAAGATCAGAGCACAATTTTGATGTCTTGATATTAGAGTATAAGAATGTCAGAATTAGCCTTGTGTAACTACAAATAACATTTATCAAAAGGTAATATGTCTAAACTTCAGAATAATCAGGAGATCAGCAGCATTCATGCTATGCTCGATGATCTCCCAAGTCAGGATCAGATTGAAGAATCTATTGTCGAGGAACTTTCTACTGTACAGGATGTTGTCAGATTTCTGGTATCCTGTTTTTCCTCGTATTCAATTTTTGTAGGTCATGGTACTGCAAATTACTGGGATGAAGCCCTAGAAATCGTACAGGCTGTAATGCATCTTCAGCCTCCATGTGACGATTCAACCCTCAACTCAAAACTTACCCGCAATGAGCGCATGATTGTAGCTAAGATTGCGGTTCAGCGAATACTGCAGAGAATTCCTACACCATATCTTACTCACAGGGCTTTTTTCTGCGGCAAGGAATTCTATGTTGATGACAGGGTAATTATCCCTCGCTCTCCAATTGCCGAACTTATTGAGAGCGGCTTTGACCCATACCTTGAGAAAAGACCTGAAAGAGTACTTGATATGTGCACTGGCTCTGCCTGCATAGCTGTAGCTATCGCACTTCACTTTGATGCTGATATTGAGGTGGATGCAGTGGATATCTCTGATGAGGCTTTGGATGTTGCCAATATAAATATTCAGGGCTATGGTCTTGAGAATGTGGTTACTCCAATCAAGTCAGATCTTTTCAACTCACTGCCAGAGGGCGACAGATATGATCTTATCGTAGCAAACCCTCCTTATGTTGACAGTTATGATCTGGCTACCATGCCTGAGGAGTTTTCAAAGGAGCCTGATCTGGCACTGGGATCTGGTGAGGATGGACTTGACTGTGCCAAAAGAATCCTTGCAGATGCTGTAAATTTCCTCAATGAGGGTGGCATTCTGATTATGGAGGTTGGCAACTCTGAAGAGCATCTTGTTGATCTCTTCCCTACTGTACCATTCCATTTTGTCGATTTAAAGCGTGGAGGAAGTGGTGTCTTTATTCTAACAGTAGAGCAGCTTCGAGCCTATCATGATGTATTTGAAAAAGCAGCTTTAGAGGTAATTGAAAATGCCGGCTAATACCTTTGGAAATTATTTTTCAGTTACCACCTGTGGTGAGAGTCATGGTCTTGCTTTAAGTGCCATTGTAGATGGCGTTCCTCCACTCATTCCTCTTTGCGAAGATGATCTTCAGCCTGATCTGGACAGGCGACGTCCAGGATCATCACGCTATGGCACGCCACGAAATGAGGCTGACAGAGTAAAGATTATTTCTGGTGTCTTTGAGGGCAGAACAACAGGTACCTCAATAGGACTTGTCATTGAGAATACCTCACAGCGTTCTCAGGATTACAGTGCCATCATGAATTCATTCAGACCGGGACATGCTGATTATACCTACCTTTTAAAATACGGTATTCGAGACTATCGTGGAGGAGGCAGAGCCTCTGCAAGAGAAACTGCAATGAGAGTTGCAGCTGGAGCCATTGCAAAAAAGGTATTAAAAGAACTGTTTGGTATTTATGTAGATGGCTGTGTAACTGCCATTGGTAATGTAAAGACAGATGTTTATGATGCAAAGGCAGCCCTTGAGAGTGAATTTAATTTCTCCGATCCTAAAAAGACAGATGAGCTTAAGGCTCTGTTCAGGGAGCTTGCTGTAGATGGGGATTCTGTAGGTGCAGTAGTTGAGGTTCGTGCCCATAATGTAATGCCTGGTCTTGGATCACCTGTATTTGGACGTCTTGATGCGCAGATTGCCAGTGCAATGATGGGTATTAACGCTGTCAAGGGCGTTGAAATTGGTGATGGCTTTGACATGGCCTGTATGAAAGGATCACAGGCTCGAGATGAGCTTACACATGATCGCTTCTTATCAAATCACAATGGCGGAATTCTGGGCGGAATCAGTTCAGGTCAGGAGATTAGGGTAAGAATTGCTCTAAAACCAACATCAAGTATTCTGGTCCCAGGCAGAACTGTTGATAAGAATGGCTGTGAATGTGATATTGTTACTAAGGGCCGTCATGATCCATGCGTGGGTATTCGTGCTGTTCCTATTGCAGAGGCAATGCTTGCTGTTACACTGCTTGATGCTGTTCTTGCGCATAAGGCTCAGTGCTTCAATGTACCAGCTCCTTCCTTCTCTATCCCTTCTGAACAGTAGCGTGTTCATACAGAAAATCCACTGCATACTAATTAAGGTAGAATTACAGTGGATTTCTTATGTACTGAATTTCCATTCAGTTATCAGTCATAAATTCTTTTCTTTTAACTTTATCTAGCAAGAATTCCCCCCGCCTCTATAGGCGGTTGGGATGAATT
>JBJFET010000102.1:0-2036 GCA_051891035.1 Succinivibrio sp.
AACCTCTGATCCGTCTTTTATAATTCCCGCTTTTTCTTTTGCAATTTTTTCTATGGTATTGCCAAGAATATGTGTGTGATCAAGCCCGATTGATGTGATGACACAGATATCTGCGTCAAGTGCATTAACCGCATCGAGTCTGCCTCCAAGACCTATTTCAAGTATGGCCGCATCAACACCAGCTCTGTCAAAACAAACAAGGGCTGCCAGTGTTGTGTATTCAAAATAGGTAAGAGGAACATCTCCGGCCGCATCATATACCGATGATAAAGCCTCGCACAGCAGATCATCTGATACATCAGCAGATGCAATATTTATTCTTTCATTGAACCTATGAAGGTGCGGAGAGGTGTAAAGCCCAGCCTTAAGGCCGCTTGAATTGATAGCTCCAGCTATCAGGGCAGCAGTTGAGCCTTTGCCGTTGGTGCCAGCAACCTCAACTACAGGAATGCTTTTCAAAACTGACAGATTGAGTTTATCAAGGACAACATTTACTCTATCAAGTCCTAGCTCCATATGCTCAGGATTGATACTGTTAAGATAATCAAGCCAGGTCTCAAGAGAACCTGGCTTCTTAGTTATTTGTTCTGTGCTCATCAGGATCAGATCTTGATATCTGGATTAGATAGTTCAGACTGAACCGGATTAACTGATATTTCAGCTTTTCCTGCTCTGCTGTTCTTGATCTCAACCAAAGGAACATTAGGATCATGGCTTCCGAGTAGCAAAGCTACAAGATCAGCTAGTTCATCTCTCATCTTGGAACGTGGTACTATCATATCCACAGCACCTTTCTCAACCAAAAATTCTGCTCTCTGGAATCCCTCTGGCAGCTTCTCTCGTACGGTCTGCTCGATAACACGGGGACCTGCAAAGCCGATAAGTGCATTAGGCTCGGCGATATTGATATCTCCAAGCATTGCTAAAGATGCACTTACACCACCCATTGTCGGATCGGTAAGAACACTGATAAATGGAAGACCTGCTTTTGCCATTCTGGCAAGCGCAGCAGAGGTCTTGGCCATCTGCATGAGAGAGAATAATGACTCCTGCATACGGGCACCGCCTGATGTGGAGAAACAGATTAGAGCTCTGTGAGTTTTAAGACACTCTTCAACGGCTGCGCAGAATCTAGCACCTACAACAGAACCCATTGAACCTGCCATAAATTCAAACTCAAAAGCACATGCTACAACAGGAAGACCTTTGAGTGTTCCTTTGATAACCACAAGTCCGTCTTTTTCTCCAGATTTCTTCTGTGCGGCAACAAAGCGGTCACGGTACTTTTTAAGATCTTTAAACCTGAGCACGTCCTTTGGCTCAAGATCACCTGCTATCTCTACTCTGCCATCTTTGTCAAGGAATGAGTCAAGACGGACTCTTGCCTTGATGTGCATGTGATGACCGCACTTTGGACATACATTGAGGTTACGCTCAAGCTCTGCCCTGTATAGAACCTGATCACACGAAGAACACTTAGTCCATACACCCTCAGGTATTTCATGCTTTACGCTTCCACCGATTGAAGAGGTAGTCTTATGCAATAGATTCTCAAGCCAGCTCATAAACAGTCCTGTAAATAATTAGAAAAAGACTTTTCTAAGGAATATAAAATCGTTAAAGTGATATCCCCTAATTTATCAGGGGCATCCTCTTTTTAGCAGGTAAATCCAAAGGAATTTTAACAGCTAAAGTCGAGCCTTATGTCACTTATTTATCGATCTATTATAGATTGATAATACTTTAGAATCAATTTATTGTAAGCCATAATGTTTTAAGCTTAATGCTGATTCTGCCTAAAAAACTGCACGCATTCTACCACACAACAGGCGGTGATAATTATATTTTTTGCATCGTGCAAAGACAAAGTACGCTTATGAAAAGGCAGGGATTCAGATATCTCTGTTAGCTATTCTTCACAGATCTTGCGGTCTAAAAATTGGAATATCCTCAGTTTGCAGTGAAACGAGCTCTGATAGGTATTGTCTATCATCAGAAAGAATAGTAAAGTTACTTAATCATATTAAGAGAGCTGT
>JBJFET010000103.1:0-8370 GCA_051891035.1 Succinivibrio sp.
CAATTCATCCCAACCGCCTATAGAGGCGGGGGAATTCTTGCTAGATAAAGTTAAAATCTCATCAAAAAAGCTCAGAGACAAATCTGAGCTTTTTTAGTTTTATTGTGAGTTTTAGCAGTTATTCAAGACATACAGACTGCGCTTTGAGCAGACTCAAGATAACTGCTACTGAGATTCTGCTATCAGCATTCCCCTTTTTTCAGTTTGATGATCAATGTTCTGGTTAGGGAAA
This sequence comes from Succinivibrio sp., assembly GCA_051891035.1. GTDB lineage: Bacteria > Pseudomonadota > Gammaproteobacteria > Enterobacterales > Succinivibrionaceae > Succinivibrio. The sequence continues at coordinate 233 of JBJFET010000103.1, forward strand.
TATCAGAATCTGGTAGCTCTAGATCACTTCGTTTTACCCATAAAGCTTCTGACAGTTCATTCTGATCACGTACTATCGTACTGTCACCATCGAGCTTTGCTGTAAATCCTATCAGAAGATTGCTATCAATTCCCCAAGGCTGAGATCCTACATACTCAAGATCTTTGATTGACAGACCGACCTCTTCTTTTACCTCCCTAATTGCTGTCATTTCAGGAGTTTCTCCAATCTCGCAGAATCCAGCAATTAAAGCAATACCCTTATATATTCTGTCTTTATATCTTGTAATAACTACTCTGTCCCCATCAGTAACTCCAACAATTACTGCAGGAGCAATCTTAGGATAAATTGTATTTGAGCAGTGAGGACAGATCAGGGCTCTTTCAGTATCAGAATGCTCTGTTAATGTACCGCAGCGACCACAATACCTGTTGGTGCTATACCAGTTATAAAGCTGATATGCTGTAAATGCCGCAAAACAGACAAGACGTGGATTATCTGATCTCAGGACTCTTTTTGTTAAATACTCATACCCATCAAGAGTACACTGAATTTCAGATACATAAAGGTAATAGGCTGTTTCATCAATTGAGAAAAGATATAAAAGATCATCACTGTTAAAATGAGATGCCTCTGGCAGGGATAATGGGGTGTTTACTCCATCTCCACAGATTAGAATATTGTTTGCATCAAAGACAAAAACATAATCTGTTGGTTTTGCTTTACGTTTTAAAGAATACTCGTTATGAAAAACATGCGGTGCTATATCCTGAATCATAATCGTCCTAATAAGTATCTTTCAGCATCAAGTGCTGCCTTACATCCCTGTCCAGCAGAGGTTATTGCCTGTCTGTACAGATTATCTGCACAGTCACCTGCGGCAAAAACCCCCTGAACTGAAGTTGAGGTTTGAGTTGTAAAACCTGTCTTAATGGTACCATCCTCATCAAGTTCAAGCTGATCCTTAAATATCTGTGTTGCAGGTGAATGACCTATGGCTACAAATACACCGCTCAATGGAATTGTTCTTTTTACTCCATTTGAATCAACTGTAATGCCTGTTACTGAATTTCCATCACCAATTACCTCAGTAACGTTAGAATCAAGAACAAGCTCTACTTTTCCATCGTTAACCTTTTCTTTTATCTTTTCAACAAGAACGCTCTCGGCCCTAAAGACTGTGCGTCTGTGCACGAGATAAACCTTTGAACAGATTTCTGACAGGTAAAGAGCTTCCACAAACGCAGCTGATCCTCCACCAATCACAGCAACATCCTTATTACGATAGAAAAAACCATCACATGTTGCACAGGCTGATACCCCCCTGCCCTTATACTCATTCTCAGAATCAAGCCCAAGATACTTGGCGTTTGCTCCTGTACAGATAATAACCGTTCTGGTCTTAAGGATTTTACCTGACGATAGAACAACCTCTTTTACATCACCATTAAGAGAAACGCCTGTGACAGTGTCACTGATAAATTCTGTTCCCAGCATTGAGGCATGCTTTTTCATATCCTCAATGAGATCAAATCCAGACGGTTTGTCGTGACGTGACGGCCAGTTCTCGATCTCAGGAGTTGTTGTAAGCTGTCCTCCCTGAAGCATACCTTCAATCAAAACAGGTTTTAAATTTGCGCGGCAGGCATAGATTGCGGCTGTAAGACCAGCAGGTCCTGATCCGATAATCACAGTATTCAAGATATTCTGGCTCATTGACAGATAAGCTCCTTATAGTGCTCCTTTGCATATGCTAGAGCATATGGAACCCATGGTTCATTAAATGATCCAAGATATTCAAGAGCAAATTCAAGAGGAAAATTCTTTACAAAGACTGATGCACTTTTTTCAAATGAGATATGCCATGGTTCATAAGCAATACAGCCTTTGCCATTATAAGGTCGTATGAATCCGAATTTGTTTAGATATGACCCTAGGTACTGTCCAAGCTTATGAAAATACTGGCCTTTTTCATATTCAAAGGCTGTAAGCTGAAGCTGCTGACCTTCTGGCAGAAGATTAACAGCATAGACATCAAAATCAGTACCAAAGTGATGTCTTGAAAAGCCAGGAACTGCAGAATAGCGAACAATTGCTTTTACCTTCTGCTCGTCTGATAGAACGCTGATATCCATTGGTTTTTCATGTTCATCTAGAACAGGGCGCTTTCCTTTAAACTTGTCGTCAAAAATCTTAAACTGCTTGTAAAAACTTCGGTAGGCAGAGGCTATTCGTAATTCAAATCCCTGTTCGTACGCATTGACAAACAATGGAGACAGAGCTTTTGCAGCATCTCTGTCAGCCATGAGTACACTCATACGATGAGGATCATCTTTGAAATTTATAAGCTTGCTGTCGTCAAGCCCGATTATCTGTTCTTCAGTAAGCATGTTATTCTAGTTAGTATAGGTTTCAATTATTTTTGATGCCTCATCCTTGAGATCATCAGAGCCATGCTCCTTGACATCATCAATAATCTTTAACGCCTCTTCTGTATCGCCTGTTTCAAAGTACAGTCTTGCAAGATTAAGCTCATCAACATAATACTGATGCTCTTTTGCACTAAGTCCCTCATATGCCGCTGAGCTGTGCTCATTATCAAGTTCTGCATCATTGAGCTCATCGCTGCCAATAGGACCTATTACGTCTGATACACTCTCAAGAGAGTTATCAATACTGTCTGCTTGTGCTGATTCAGGCTCATTTACATTATCTTCAAGCTGCAGATCACCAAAATCAGTGTCCTGCTCAATATGAGTTGCACTGCTCATCATTGAAACAATATCATCAGCAGAAAAAGCCTTATCCTGAGCTATCGGAGTATCCTTACTCTCCTCAAGAGGAGAACTGAGCATATTCATAATATCCATATCAGCATCAGGATCAATCTGTGAAGCTGATGCACTCAGTCTTGTTTCCAGCTCCAGAAGATCATCCTGAGTCTGCTCTGCAGAATCTTCACTGACAGGCTCATTCATATCAGGATCTTCGTCAGACTGCTCAGCCTGAATATTGCCGACGATATCAGACTCTTCACTAGTCTCATCATGAAGAGCTTCCTGAGATTCAGACTCAACAGGAGCTTCATCAGTCTCGTATTCAGGATCACTATTATCCAGCAGACCTTTTTCATTATCAGGAGCCTCTTCACCTTCTTTAGCCCCTACAATGTCATACTCATCCTCAGGTACTGCCCATGAAACGACCTGTGATTCAGACTCGTTCTCAAGCTCTGCATCAGCGTGCTCTGATTCAGCATCTGCAACCTTTGTCTCTGCTTCTGTATTTTCATTCTCAGACTCAACTGTAGGATCCTCATTGCTGAGAATATCCTGCCCAGACTCAGCTTCATCAGAAGCATCCTGAGGCTGTTCATTTACAGTACTATCCTCACTCTGAACAGTATCAGATACAGTATTGTCAGTTATCAGGCTTTCATCTGCGGACTGATTCTCATCTGCTCCTGCCTGCTCACTGTCCTCTGTCTGCTCAGTACCGCCTGTCAGAAGTTCTTCAAGATCAAGATCATCATTTAAAACTTCATCTACTTTTGTTCCAAGACTCTCATTTGACTTGTCAGAAGAACTCTCCAAAGAATCAGGCTCACTCTGAACCAAAACATCATTATCATTCTGGATGGACTCACTGTTTTCTGTCTCGAGTTCATCTACGCTCTGATTTTCAGATACTGCTTTTATAAATGCCTTCTCTTCTCCTGAAAGCTCGTCTTCGATCTTTGGCTCATCTATGACATTCTCCTGTGTCATATCATCTGCTGTTTTTACGTCGGCATCGCCATCTGCATTATCAGCCACAACTACAGCATCAGTCTCATCAGTGATCTGAGACACTTCATTATCAGTGTCAGCAGTTTCCTGCTGCTCAGTCATACTCTGAGCATTATTTGCAAACTCTGCCAATAACTCATCTTCACTGACATCTTCGACTACAACCTGGCTCTGCTCATCAGGATTACTCTTATCATCTGAAGAGACATCTTGAATAATTTCATCGCTCTCAGAGAGTTGCTCAACCTTATCTGTTTGTAACGACTCGTCTATAACATCTTTGCTGATGACATCATCCTGATCTGTGGCGCTTTCTGGATTTAATGACTGGTCCGCTTCCTGCTCTAAAGGAGATTCATTATCAGCATCCTTTGCAATCTCACTTTCGTTTAGAGCCCTGCTCCATGCACTGGCCATCGCCTCCTGTTCAGATGGAACAGACTCTTGAGCTGATTCAGATTTTTCCTGCTCATCTAAGGCCTGTGACCAGGCGCTTGCCATTGCCTCCTGCTCACTTGATGGTGCTTTATCAGAAGACTCTCCCTTTTCCTGCTCATCTAACGCCTGAGCCCAGGCACTTGCCATTGCCTCCTGCTCACTTGATGGTGCTTTGTCAGAGGACTCTCCTTTTTCCTGCTCATCTAACGCCTGAGCCCAGGCATCTGCCATCTTATCTTCAGCTGATGATTCAGACTGTGCCTTGAGATCGTCTGCTACACTATTCTCATCTGTCTTGCTGACCTCAACACTCCTGTCATCCTCATTCTGTTCCTCTAATGCCTTTGACCACTCACTTAAGACATTCTCATCACCGTTCTTTTTATCATCCTTAGCTTCCTTGTTCTCAGTTGCAGCGGCATTATCCCATTCAGCCTGAGCGGCATCCTGACTCTCGTCGTAAACCTCGCCCTCAGTCTCGCTATCCTCTAAAATCTTTTCTACGTCAGACTTTTCCTCCTGAGGCTCTGCTTTCTTTTCAGGCTTAGGTGCTTCTTTCTTTTCCTCCTCAGAAGGCACCGGAGCTGCCTTTACTTCCTCAGCCTCAGAATCATCAATATTGTCCTCTAGGGTAATAGAGCCATTCTCATCTGATAACAGAGTATCCTCACTGCTGTAGTCATCATCAACATCAAAGTCATCTGAGAATACACGTGCATTTGCTCTTGCCTTTGCCTTGAAGATCAGGAAGACTATCAGCATTACAAGCGAAAGCAGACCTGCTCCAAAGAGGATCATCATTACAGGTCTGTTCAGATCAAGCTGTGATGTTGGAGAGGTAATGGAGAACTGAGAAAGCTGCAGCTGCATATCCTCAATTTTTTCGTCATTGGCAAGAAGCATCTCGCGCATTCTGTCATTATCCTGTGACAGTTTTGACAATGCGCCCTTAATCTCGATGATATCCTGCTGGAGACCGGAAATAATGTTGTCATACTGACTAGATAATGTGGCAACACTGTCTGCCGCTGTCTTGGCTGTGGCTGCTGAGGATTTTTTCATTCTCTCCATAGCCTCGGCAAGTTGCTGCTCTAACACCTTGGTTTTCTGATCAATAGAACGCTTGTTTTCCTCAAGCATGATCCTGATAGCCTGAGTATCTACGGCAACCTCAGCATTATTCTGTGCTGTTACATTGGCAGCAGGCTTCTTACTGTCATTATTGGCATTGACATCAGACTTGTCATTGTCTGCACCATTTGTGTTTGTAGGGATCAGAACACCAAGTTCCTTGTTCTTCATCTCCTCCTGCATCTGCTTAATCTTAGTTTCAGTTGCAGTGTACTGAGGAATATCGCTATCCTTGCTCTCAGATGCAGTTTTTTCTGTCTGTGCCACAGGAGCAGCAGCCGTCTGAGAGGCTGCAGGTTCAGTGGTTGCAACCTGAGGTGCAGAATTCTCTGAAGGAGATGCAGTCACAGCTGCAGGAGCACTCTGCTCGAGGGGAGGCAGAACCATGCTGCCTCTGGACAGCAGCTGACTTCCTACCTGCATGCTCTCCTTTGCGATCTCTGCGTCATCAGGAATCGTAATGGTGGTGCGGGTTAGCTGGTTGACATTTCTGTTCAGGAATGCATTAGGGTTGTTTCTGTAAATTGAAGCAACAATCTGAAATTCATTAAAACTTCTGTCCTGAGGGAGGTATCTGTGAGCTACAGACCAGATTGTATCGCCAGGAGCTACATTGTAGGTTCTTGCTGGAGCAGTAACAGTTCCCTGAGCTGCAGCTTGTGCTGCTGCCTGAGTATTTGCCTGTGGGGTTGTTCTTGTCTGAGGCAAAGTCTGAGCATTACCTGCAGGGGTGGCAGGTGTCAAAGCTCTCTGTACTGCAGTCTGAGGAGTCTGAACTCGCGCAGGTCGACGTGCAGGCTGAGCCCGAGGTACTGTGACAAGATCTTCAACCTCTGGGCCCTGAATGGTTATAGTAAAGGTACCATCATCATCCACAGCCCCTGCACTAAACGGCAGCAGCAGTGCCAATGAGGCCTGTAATATAAATTTCTTGTAAGTGTGCATAAAATAACAACCCCTAACTTATGCAGTAATTCTATCTGAAAAATTAAGCGTCAAAATTTAGCCTGATCGCAATTTTTCATTTTTATTATGCATAAACTGTGCACATTTTGTTTACAAATCGTTTTATAACTGTCTGTCAAGCAGCTTGGTGATCTCAACAATTGAGATAGCCTCGCCTCTTCTGGTATTATCCATCATCAGTACAAAACTGAAAGACTTGCCGGTGCTTCCGTTTTCTCTCAGACGGCTTACCATAACCGTTCTCTCATTTATTATATCGGTCACAGGTGTCAATACTTCATCATCATTAAAGAGTGTCAGAAGATCGGATTTATCAATCAACTCCCGCATCTGTTCAAGTGAGCTTCTATCCTCAAGCTCAACGTTGACTACCATAGTATGACCATAGAATACCGGTACCAAAATGCAGGTCAGTTCAAAACCACGCTCAAAGCGACCAAGTAGCTGTAAAACCTCTTTTGCAATGGCATTCTCATGATCTGTGCTGCCATTCTCCTGTGTACTTCCCATTTTTGTATGAAGATTGAAGGCAAGCTGTGCAGGGAATCCCTGATGCTCACCAGACATGCCGTTTAATAGCAGTGTGGTCTCATGAGCAAGTGTTTCTGTGCCAAGTCTGCCGTATTCAGAGGCTGATTCTAATGAGGTGACTGATGCCTTTGCCACTCCGTACTCATCATGAAGAACGCTCAGGGCAAGAGATAACTGTACAGATGGAGCTAAAGCCGGAATACACAGTCTGCTCTCTACAGCTTTTTTTACATCAAAAGGATTTAATTCAGGTACGATAGTGACAGTCTTGCCATCGCCACTGAATAAATGACTGTTGTCTACCACAATACAGCCTTTTTCTCTGGCTGTATCTACCCATCTTTGTGATTCATCCTGTGTTGTCAGAAACAGTGCGACATCTGCTTTTGCAAAATCAAATTCATCAATAGGAGCTACAAAATAGTTGTTTTTGCCTATTTTTACGGCATCATACTCCCCGCCAAGCGGTGATAAGGGATACACATCAGTAAACTCAATTCCCTGCTCATCAAGAGTTTCTATTACAAGCCTGCCAATATCTGAATCGTAACCGTAAATTGCTAATTTTAATGACACTGATATCTCCTAAAAACACCGTATGAACGTACTGTGACAATTGTCCTTATAAATCATTTTCAGTACTAGTTAAAGTCCGATTGTAGCACACCAGAGCCTCTGCTCTTATCCAAATCTTCGGTTTTTTAAGTTAGGCTGTTTTCTGATGACAGAACAGACAACCCCAAAAATATCAAAATCCGCAAGTGAAGATATATCTATATCAGCTGTATTCTCATCGGCACAGCAGAGGATCGGAGAATCTCCATCTATAAACTGTTTTAGCATGAATCTGCCATTGACATTGGCGATAACATAATCTCCGCTTTCAGGCTCAATATTCCTGTCTACCACGATTACATCATCCTTATAGATGGAATCTGAAACCATCGCATCCGATCCCATTCTAAAAAAGAAGGTTGATGGTCTGTCAGTTCCAACAAAGCTGTTGAGATCCTGGTCAGCTATTGCCCCTTCTACAAGGGAGATCATATTCTGTCTGTCTTTACTCAAATTCACTCCGCTTAACAATAGAAAAAACTATGAGGATTGTGCCGCTGAAATTACTGTTTTAACACTGTCATGCAAAACTGTTGTTTATCTGACAAATATTAACCTGCGTACCTGCTTATGATGAAGAAAATACTATAAAACAACCCAAACATCTCAAAATTCGGCTCTTCGTGCATAGTTATGGGTAAAAATTGAAAGTAGTACACGGTAAGAGCC
>JBJFET010000104.1:0-2032 GCA_051891035.1 Succinivibrio sp.
GAGCCTTGCTGATCTTATTGATTCTTCTGACATCATCTTTGTAAGCACCCCTGATAGCGTTATTGAGAAAATTGACACTCTTTTGTATCAGGAGCACAAAGACAGACTTGAAAATAAAATTCTCATTCACTGCTCCGGAGCTCTAAGCTCATCAGAAGGATTCAGGTTGTCAGGACAGGTGTGCAAAACCGCATCATTACATCCTATGATGGCATTTAACAGCAAGGATACGCCTCTTGAGAGTATGCAGAAGTGCTTTTACACTTTTGAATGTGAAGACAGGTGTCTGAATGATATTGACTCTCTTATGAAGCATCTTAATGTTGCCTGCAAGAGAATATCCCCTGAAGATAAAGCTTCCTACCATTTAGCCTCTGTGCTCAGCAGCAACTGTGTTGTAGCTCTGTTTGACATGGCACAGAAACTTTTAGGTACCTGCGGTTTTTCAGAAGAAGAATCAAGACTTGCGCTCAGTTCACTTCTGATAAAAAACGCCGATAATATCGTATCATATGGTGTGTACAATGCCCTTACAGGACCTGTGATCAGAAATGACACTGAAACAATTGCAAAGCATCTGAATATTCTGAACAGAAATGATAAAGAGCTTTATGCTCTTCTTGGGAACAGGCTTCTTGAGATTTCTAAAACAAAGTGCAAAGACACAGACTATGACTCTATGTCGGCCCTACTAAACAAGGAGATTACCGATGAAGGTAACCGTAGCAACCTTTAAAAAAATGAAAATGGAAGGTCAGAAGATCGCCTGCCTTACCTGCTATGATGCCACAACTGCAAAAATCATGGATAATTCTGATATTGATGCAGTTTTAGTTGGAGATTCGCTGGGCAATGTCATGCTCGGTTATGAGGATACTCTCTCTGTCACCATGGAAGATATGATCACATTTACAAAAGCTGTATCAAGAGGCTGTAAAAACAAACTTATTATTGCAGATATGCCTTTCATGTCCTACCAGGTAAATGATGAAACAGCACTTGTAAACGCAGGCCGTCTTGTCAAGGAAGGCAGAGCTAATGCAGTCAAACTTGAAGGTGGGCAAAGAGTCTGCTCTGCTATCAGAAAAATCGTTGATGCCGGTATTCCTGTATGTGGCCATCTTGGAATGACTCCTCAGTCAGTCAATTCATTTGGTGGCCACAAGGTTCAGGGGAAAACAGAGTCTGATGCCAGAACACTGATAGAAGATGCTCTGAGACTTGAAAAAGCTGGTGTCTTTGCAATTGTGCTTGAGTGTGTCCCAGAAAAACTTGCAACACTAGTATCAGAAAAACTTTCTATACCTACCATAGGCATTGGAGCCGGAGATGGATGTGACGGACAGATTCTAGTGTATCAGGATATGCTTGGCATGTATCAGGACTTCTCCCCTAAGTTTGTAAAGCATTATGCCTCCTTGGCATCTGTCATGACCGATGCTTTTAACTGTTATGCAAAGGAAGTCAGAGAATCCTCTTTTCCATCAAAAGAGCATACCTTCAAGATAGACGATGAGATTATAGAAAAACTCTACTAAGACAAAGCTTACTGCAGACTGAATGGCTAATTGCAGTATGCACAGGACCATCTTCTCCAAGATACTCCATCAGAGGCATGATAAAATTTTTTTTGTCATGCCAATAAAACTCTTTATTAAACGGAAAAAAACGCTATACTTATCAGAAAATTTTAATCGTTATCACACTTTTAGTAAGATACTATGAACAGAAATCTGTCTCACAGAGAGCTTAATGACGAGCTTGACGCAATAAATACTATCGGTATTGATGAACAGGAAAAAACTGAGGTTATTTCAAGGCTCAATGAGGTGATCTGTGTTTCTTCTGATGGCGATCTGCACCTGTCTTATGACAAGAAGCACGACCGCGCCCTGATTTTAAGCAGGATCAATCAGGTACTGCACTATGTCGTACTTGAAAAACTCACACCTCTTGAGATTATCTGTCAGATAACAGAAGGGATCAAGCTCAATATCCTATCTGCAGATAAGAACTAATCTTTCAGATTCTG
>JBJFET010000105.1:0-8363 GCA_051891035.1 Succinivibrio sp.
CTAAGTTGATCAAAAAAAAATCTGTTGCACAATCAAGTGGGTCCCATATATATAGCGAATTATTTGTGTTGTAGTCTCAATTTACTATACCGAAGTTGTACCGAATTTCTGTACCGAAGATAGAGCGAATTTCTATACCGAAGTTATCCGTATTCTGCGCTTTGGACATTCAGATAAATACTGTGAGGTTTTTATATGATCTGTTTATACAAAGAAAGCTGAGGTACCGCATATTTGAAAAGTGATAATTATTGGGCAAAAAAAAGCTCCTCTTTTTGAGAGGAGCAATGATATACGAACACGATAATAGTATTACTTAACTCTTTCTTTAGCTCTCTTCCAGCGTGCGTCTAACTTCTCAAGAGCCTTATCAAAGTTATCTGCAGTGATAACGTCCTGAATGTAGCCACCTGAGTAGAAGTCAATCTTAGACTTGTTGGTAACTTCGATAAACTTTGAAGAGTTTACAGGAGTCTGGATGATCTCTGGATTGTACTCTAAGTACTCGTGTAACTGAGCTAAACCAGGAACACGGTTCTTAACTGTAGGAATGAAGCCTGCAACGGTATCAAAATCAGAGGTCTCTAATAAGAACTTAACATAAGCCTTTGCAGTGTCCTTGTTCTTTGAGAACTTAGATACAGCGTATGCCCAGTCATGGTTCATCTGAGCCTTGAGCACACCTGAATCATCTGCAGGAATTGGCATAAAGCCGATGTCTTCAGACTTAGCGCCACGCTCGATAACCTGTGGAATTACCCAGTTACCAAGGTAGTACATAGCAGCAGTACCCTTAGCAATTGCATTCTTTGAGTCTTCCCATGCATTGGTCATGATGTCGTTTTCGGTGTACTTCTTGTCGATTAAGGTCTTTAAGAACTTTAATGACTTGTAGTATGCACTGTCAGGATCTGAGAAAGGCTTATCCTGAGTTAACATCTTCTCATAAACCTGATCATTACCTTCGATAACTAAAGGTAACTTGTCAAACTGCTGAAGTGGCCACTGAGCACCGAAGTTAACAAAGATAGGAGTCTTGTTGATTGCCTTGATCTTGTCGCATGCTGCGTAAAAATCAGTCAGAGTCTTGATAGGAGTCTCAACACCAGCCTCTTTTAACACATTCTTGTTGTAAACAAGACCCTCTACAGCGTTACCGATTGAGATACCGTAGATGTTGTTATCCTGTGTGCTTGCCCAAGTATCGTAGAAGTAGATATCATCCTTGCCATACATAGCAGTTAATGGCTCGTAGAAGTTTGCGTACTGATCTGATGGAACTGAAGGTAAGATCAGAACAACGTCACCGTAGTCACCGGTGTTCATACGAGGACGGATACCACCCTGATAATCAGCAAAGCCAACAACCTTAACCTCGGTTACATTTGGATAAATAGCCTTGAACTCTTTCTCGTAACGAGCATAAGCACCTGACTCAATAAGGTCGGTACGGTTTGTATAGAATGTAATTGAACCTTTAACATTTGCCTCATCAAAGCCATCTGCTGCTACTGCTGATGTGCTTACTGATAATGAACCAGCTGCAATAGCGCTGGCAACGATTACTGCTGAAGCAGACTTTGCGAATGATCTCATAAGTAATTAATACTCCGTAGTTTGAAAAAAAGTTCTTCAGAAGAACTGTCTGTTTTAATCTTAACGTTACGATTTAAGAATTTCCATAAGTAAGGGTTAATTATGTGAGCTATGTCATTATTACTGTAAAAATTATCTTAACAAAATATACTTTTATCTTTATTTACAAATAGTTATAAAAGCTACCTAATTATAGGAAATAGCATGGATTATTGGTGTTTTTCAGTAATATTTTGATCTGCGTTGCATAATCGTAACGATATAAATGAATATAACCGGTTTTTCTTTAGAATAGAAAACATCCATTTTGGTGGATGTAGTTAGTAAATAAAATTCCTTATATTCATATAAAAACTTTCAAACATTTAGGATTAGCTTATGAAGAAAAAATCCCTTTTTGCTATCAGTATTGCTGTAGCTATGTCAGCATCACTTCCTTTTATTTCCGGATGTTCATCTGATACCTCACAGGCTAAGGCTCCTCTATTAAAGCCTGTAGAAGGCTTTGTTGTTCAGCAGGGCAGCAAACTTATGCTAAATGGTAAGGAGTACCGTATTGCAGGTACCAACAATTACTACATGCATTATGGTGAGCTTAGCATGATAAGAGATGTTCTAAATGATGCTCAGCAGATGGGGATCAATACCATCCGAGTCTGGGGATTTATGGATGGTGTAAACCACGGACATTCAATGCAGATAAAGCCTGGTGTCTATGAGGCTGACGGGGTTTCTAATTCATATGACAAGCTTGATTTTACAGTTGCTGAGGCCAAAAAGAGAGGTATAAGAGTAGTTATTGCTCTTACAAACAACTGGGGCGATTTTGGTGGCATTCCTCAGTATGTTGAATGGTTCAACGCCAAGCATCATGATGATTTCTACAGGGATGATAAGATTAAGGAATGTTTCAAGGCTTATGTAAAGAATCTTATTACCCACAAGAACAAATACACCGGTGTTGAAAACTTTAAAGAATCAGCCATCATGACCTGGGAGCTGGCAAACGAGCCTAGAGCTCAATCAGACAAGAGCGGAAGAACCTTGTATAACTGGGCAAAGGAGATGTCAGACTATGTAAGAACATTAGCTCCAAATCAGCTTATTGCACTGGGAACAGAAGGTTTCTTTGCAAGAGCAAACAACGATGATTGGTGCTATAACGGCAATGACGGTATTGACTGGGATAAGAACATAACGCTGCCAAATATCAATTACGGTACATTACACCTGTATCCTGAAACCTGGGTAAAACCAGAGATAGAGCAGTGGGGCAGCAAATGGATCAGAGATCATGCTGTTGCTGCAAGAAGAGCAGATAAGCCTGTAGTACTTGAAGAGTATGGTGTTACAGCTACAGCACCTATTGACAGGGCTTTTGTCTACAAGAGATGGACAGATGTTTCCTACAAAGAGGGACTTGCAGGAACAATGTTCTGGATCCTGACATCATCAGATCCAAATCAGGCAGATCGTCTCTATCCAGATTATGATGGATTTAGAGTATTAAATGACGGTTCATTAACTGCACAGATCATTACAGAGCACAATCTGAAACTGCAGGGTGAGAATATTGATGAGCCAAACCGTCTGTTTATCGCATCTCCTGTTAAAGGACAGAAGATAACAGGAGAAAATGTTGTAATCAAATCCTATCCAACCGCAAAGGAAGGCGTAAAGGTACAGGATATTACAATCAAGAATATCAAGACCAGTAAGACATATAAGATGACTGACACTGATGGTGACGGTTACTATGAGGCAAGCATACCAACAGCCTCACTAGGTTATGGAGAGCAGTATTTTATTGCCCAGGCTGATTTTGACAGTAATGGCAGTGTAAACACCAAGTTCTCATTTGAAACTCAGCAGAAAATCGTAGGACAGAAACCTCTTACCGTATATGATTTTTCAAACGGAACACAGGGCTGGGAAAAGGAAGGTACCTGGCAGGCAGACTGGACTGGTAACGGCCTTGAGCTTTCAAATGATCTTGGAAAGCCAATGTTAAAACTTAACGCCAAGTTATCTGGAATGAATGACTGGGAAGAGCTTAAGTTCAGAAATGCCCATGTATCTGATCTGTCAAAATGCAACAGACTCAGATTCAGTGTCTATATTCCAACTGCAAATGCTAAGAAGGGAGGTGTAAGACACTATGCTGCACTAGCTGATGGCTGGGTGAAACTTGATACAGACAAGAATAATAAAGATGTCACATCTTTAGAGAAGGTAACCCTAAACGGAGTTGAGTGCTATAAGCAGGATCTTGATATCAGTCTTGGCGATCCTTCAGGCAAGAATCCAGATGTATTCATCTGTATTGTGGGCAATAAGATGCCATACGAAGGTCCAATCTATGTCAGTGATATCGTGTTCACTGAACCTCAGTTTGAAAAATAGGACTGTTAACAAACAGTGATAAATAGTTGACCAAGTCTTTGGAGAGTCTTGATGGCTCTCCTTTTTTGATCCTGCCTATAAGTGAAATATTCATTTATTTCAAAGCGCAGGAGAATATTAAGACATGTTAATGGTGACTTTCTCCCCCATTAGAAGTGGGGGCTTTCCATGTTCGATTGGTCTTACAACCATAGCAGAGAGCTTTTACCTCACAATAGTCTAAACCCGAGTGATACTCGGTTTTGGTTTTATCTGATTTAGCAGAAGTCTTTAGCCTTCATTTAGTAGATTAATCAATTAGAATAATTTACTAAACCAAATAACTCGACTGATTATATTTTTTCATTATTCAATTTTATTTACAGCCACTATTGTCAAGCAATTCATCCAAACTACCTATAGAGTCTGGGGAATTCTTGCTAGGAAGGATAAATCTCTCCTTAAATTCCCATCAAAGATGATTAGCAGGATATAAATTTCATAGAAAACGTCTAGATAACAGCTACAAAGTCTGACTGAAGATAAAGTATGCAGACATGACTTAATAAAGTTTCAAGATATGGTCGGTAGAGATTGGCCTGTAAGAATAAACGGTAGACACAGTAAGAAGAACTGATAGTGATCTGAGAGTCTTTTCCTTAGATAGAACCGATAAATGGGAGCAGAGCATATAACAATGAAAATGCCTCCATAGATGGAGGCAAAAACTGCTAAAAGAAGTTTTAAGGCTTTTTACTACATAGATACTGTATGGGTATTGCTGTAGTCAATAAGTTCAGGATCGCAAAGCACAGAATCCATGATCTTAAAGCCGTTGTCATATGAAAAATCGTCGTTTACATCAACAGGATTTCCCTTACTGATATCTGTAACCATATCAACAACGGTGTTGCACAGTTCAGTTGATTTGTAGATGGTCATACCCTGTTCACCATTGTTGATATGAGTGATGGCTGTAGGAGTAGAGTCACATCCGGTGATTTTCGGCATATTTTCAGCGGTATATCCGTTCTTCTTAAGGCAGAAGATAATACCATCTGCGATACCATCATTAGGACTCAGGATAGCATCAAGCTTTTCACCATTTGGACTGTAACCAACCTTCTCGATAAGATCATTCATTCTCTTGTTGGCCAGTTCGCCGCTCCATCCCTCTGTAGAGGTCTGTTCAAAGCTCTGCTGACCTGATTTGACCACAATATAACCCAGATCGATAAAGCCTCCGAGTTTTCTCATGGCTCCTTGATAGAATACTTTTGCATTGTTATCATCCATTGAGCCTGCGAATATCTCAATGGTTTTTACATTACCATTGCCAGGTCTTAACTGATCGACAATATATTTACCTTGCATCTCGCCTATCATTTCATTATCAACTGAAGCGTAATAGGTAGGAGCGTCAGTATTTTTGATAAGACGGTCATAGCTGATGACAGGGATCTTGTTATCAATGGCAGGCTGCAGTACATCCACTAGCGAAGTGTCATCAATAGCGGCGATAATTAAAAGATTAACACCTGAATTGATAAGTCTTGTAATCTGTTTTTTCTGCAGTTCAACATCCAGATCACCACCATAGAATACTTCCGTATTGAATCCGGCAGAAATCAGCTTATCATTGAGCATTTTTCCTTCAGAATACCATCTCTGGTCATCCTGAGTAGGAAAAGCCAGACCTACGGTATAGGCATTTGCTGCAGCTGCACACAGAACAGATGAAGCTATAGCAGTTTTTAGCAGTTTGTTGAAAATCATAATAGCTTGTCCTTAAGATTTTTATAATTTAGTTGTGTAATATTCATATTTGAAAAGTGCAATAATAATAACTAATAAATGAAAATTATCAACGTTTTCAGAATATTTACAATTTTCAAATACATCTTGAGTATAGAATATATGTGGTTTGATAGAGTTAATAATGACGTTTAAAAGCCAAATATGTTAACTAGATCAATAAAGAATTTTAGCTGATTTTACATATCAAAAACGATGCCTTTATCAAAGAAATGATAAAAATCTTAACGATACGGATTTGTATAAAATTCGCAATTATAAAATGCACAATATTGCGTAACAGTTATGTTTGCGATATTTTTATCCTGTTTTTCAAAGAGTTTTTGGTCTGAGAATATAAAGGTCCAAAGTTTTTTTACAGAATCACTAATGGATAAAGTAATGACATGAAAAAAACGATAATAAAATAAAGCCGATTCTAATGCTGTTTTTGTTAACTATTTAAATCGTAATGTTAAAAATATAAACGTTTTAAATGTTAACGATTATGATTAGAACAGGTACTGATAAGTTTTCTAATATGTATTTTGTTCAAGACAATTTTCCTAAAAGACATTTTTTTTTACTTTTTGTTCTATATATGCTATTTTTCAAACAAGGATATTACACCGGTAATTCGTCAAGACTGATTCTGATTGCAGATGAGAGTGCTCTTAACTTCTGTTTTTTTGACTCAAGCCTTGATCCTCAGTCTGTTTTAAAGAAGAAATTCACTAAAGCCTATGAGAGTGCTGCTGATAGAACTAATTCAGTTCTTTTACAGGCAGTAGAGCAGCTTGATGAATATTTTTCTGGTAAAAGAGCTGTTTTTACTGTTCCAACTAGAATTTTGGGAACGGAGTTTGAGCTTTCAGTTCTAAACAGGGTTCAATGTATTCCATACGCACACACTGTTTCCTATCAGGAAATTGCCAGAAGCCTTAACAGAGACAATGCTCAAAGAGCAGTTGGAAGGGCAGTTGCTGCAAATCCACTTCTGATCTTCATTCCCTGCCATAGAGTTGTAAGATCAGACGGAAAGATAAATGGTTATTCAGGAGGAGATGACAATAAGAGGTATCTTCTGTCTTTAGAGAAGAAAAGCTGCAATCATGGTGATTGCAGCTGATAGTGATTATCTGCTTGATGTTAAAAAGTTCTGGTTGGTTATATCAATCATCTCTGGCTTGCACAGCACAGAGTCCATGATTTTATAACCGTTGTCATAGGTGTAGTTGTCTGTAACAGCAACCTGACGTCCCTGACTTATATCTTTAACCATCTGAACAACAGTGTTACATAGTTCTTTAGATTTGTAGATGGTCATTCCCTGCTCGCCTTTTTTAATGTGATTGAGAGCCATAGGAGTTGAATCGCATCCTGTAATTACAGGCATGTTTTCAGCAGTATAACCTCTTCTTTTTAGAGCAAAGAGCACGCCATCGGCAATGGTGTCATTTGGTGTGAGGACAGCATCGAGCTTTACACCGTCAGGACCGTAACCAATCTTGTCGATGAGCTCATTCATTCTCTTGTTGGCAAGTTCGCCGCTCCATGAATCAATACTTGTATCTTCGAAGGTAGACTGTTCAGATTTGATGTTTATGTAGCCTAAAACGATAAATCCGCTCAGCGCTTTCATTGCACCCTGATAGAACAGCTGAGCATTGCTGTCATCTTCTGATCCTGAGAAGATTTCAATATTCTTTACATCTCCAGAATCAGGTTTGATTTTGTCAATGATAAAACGTCCCTGCATCTGGCCGACCTTATCATTGTCAACTGAAGCATAGTAGGTGACAGCATCTGTATTTTTTATAAGTCTGTCATAGCTGATAACAGGGATATTCTTTTCAAGAGCAGGGCTGAGAACGTCAACTAATGAGTCGTCATCAACAGGTGTGACAATCATAAGATCGACTTTCTGGTTAATCAGTCTTGAAAGCTGTCTTTTCTGAAGTTCAGGTGACAGTTCTCCGGCATAGAACAGTTCTGTCTTAAAGCCCGCCTGCTGTAGCTGCGTATCAAGAAGCTTTCCTTCTGTGTACCATCTCTCTTCAGTCTGAGTTGGCAGAGCAATACCGACTGTGTAGGCATTGGCATATCCAAAGCACAGCATTGAAGTAGAAATGACAATGGATTTTATTGTTGCGTATACTTTCATTTTCTGTATATCTGAAAAATATGTAAAATCTGTTAAAAAAATGTGCAGATAATCTGCTTTTTTATGCGGATTATAAAGAATTTACGACCAGTATCGCCAATAAGAGTAAAAATGATCGATTTTTGTTAACAATAAAGCGATGCAGATCACAAAAATAGGAGACTTAGTTTTTGTCTCTGAGCAGAGGGGATGAATTGGTAGAACAAATTCATGGTGGGCCCTACAAAAAATCCTGTCAAAATCTCTCTATTTTTTCAATCCAATTAGGAGTACCTTTTAGGTGAACTCTATATCAATATGCTTTTTATGCAGAAAAATAACAAAAAATGAATAAGTAAAAAATCAAACTACAAAAACAGATATTTCAAAAGGCTAATGAAATCTGAATCTAGAAAAAACTTAGATTGATGAAAGGATTTTTCAAGGA
>JBJFET010000106.1:0-8299 GCA_051891035.1 Succinivibrio sp.
TGGTAAAGGTTGCAATCGTAGGTGCAAGTGGATATGCAGGTGCACAGCTGTGCAGAATGATAAGTGCGCATAGCTCACTTGAACTTGCAGGACTGTTTGTTTCTGAAGGTTCTCTTGATAAGGGTAAAAAGATTTCAGAGTTATACGGTTCACTTGAAGGTATATGCGACTTGGAGCTCAAACCTCTGACCGGTGCGCAGGATATCATCGATGTAGCTGATGCAGTCTTTCTGGCAACCGATCACAAGGTAAGCCATGATATGGCTCCTGCTTTAGTTGATGCCGGCGTTGCTGTATTTGATTTATCTGGAGCCTTTAGAATTTCAAATCTTGAGGTTTTTGAAAAAGCATACGGTTTTGCTCATGAATACCCAGAGCTTTTAAAGCAGGCTGTGTATGCACTGCCTGAGTATGTAGATGTGAAGGCTCTTCAGTCAACAAAGATGATTTCTCTTCCTGGCTGTTATCCTACAGCATCTCAGCTGGCTTTACGCCCTTTAATTGACTGTGATCTTCTAGATCTGAACTACAGACCATCAATCAATGCTGTATCAGGTGTATCAGGGGCCGGCAGAAAGGCAAAACTTGGAAATTCATTCTGTGAGGTCAGCCTAAATGCCTACGGTGTATTTACCCACCGTCATCAGCCAGAGATTGCTGAGCACCTCGGTACAGAGGTTATGTTTACACCTCATCTTGGCAGTTTCAAGCGCGGTATTCATGCTACCATCAACGCCAAATTAAAAGATGGCGTAACAGAGCAGATGGTAAAGGATGCATTTGCCTACTATGATGACAAGCCATTAGTACGAGTCAAAAAAGGTATGCCAAAGCTGCAGGATGTTCAGTATCTGCCATTCTGTGATATCGGCTTTGCCATGAAGGATGGCTACATTGTCGTATGCTCATGCATTGATAATCTGCTAAAGGGTGCTTCAGCTCAGGCATTACAGGTTCTGAACCTTTACTATGGCTTTGATCAAATGCAGGGTCTGCTGTAGTTTTTTGCTTGTAAATTAAATAAAACGGATTGTATAATCACAATTGAGCCGGCATAGATGATTATGTCGGTATTTATAGGAATAATACCTCAATGTCAGATAACACAGTAGTTGTTAAGTTAAGCGGCAAGGCTTTAGATGGCGTCAAGGAGCTGTCAGAACTCTTTACGGCTGCACGTGGACAGAATATTATAGTTGTCCATGGTGGCGGCGTAGAGGTTGATGCTTTATTTAAGGCACTTAATCTTGAGGTAACTAAGAAGAATGGTCTTAGGGTAAGTCCTCGAGAGCAGATGCCTTATATCAGCGCAGCTCTGGCAGGTATGTGCAACAAATCTCTTCAGGCTCTGGCAATCAGCTGTGGTCTTAATGCATTAGGAATTCTTGCAAGTGACGGCAGGAGCATTAAGGTAAAACAGTTAGATCCTGATCTTGGAATGGTAGGTGCTGTAGAACCTGGTGACCCTTCTTATTTAACCATGCTGCTTGATAACGGTTATACTCCTGTCATTGCATCACTGGCACATGATGATAAAGGTGAGCTTTACAATGTAAATGCAGACGACGCTGCTTTGGCAATTGCTCGTGTGCTCAATGCGCCTTTATATTACATATCAGATGTACCAGGTGTACTTGACAAGGATGGAAATCTCATCGATGAACTAGATGAGACCAAAGTTAATGCTCTGATTGCAGACGGAACCATCAGCGGTGGTATGACTGTAAAAGTTAAGAGCGCTGTAGATGCTACAAAACTTATTAAAAAGCCTGTTTACATTGCATCATACAAAGATCCTCTCCTTTCTAAAAATCTGATTTCACGGCAACGGCTTGGCACTGTTTTTAATGTCTAATTGACCGTATAAACACTAAGCTTAAATTATTTACTCGTGGAGTTAGGTAAATGCCATCAAATATTCAGGATTCCTCATTCTTAATTTTAGATGAGATCAAACAGAACACTTTAGAAGAAATATACGACAAGATTGTTGACCTACACAGCAAAGAACTGATCAGCAAAGAAGATCTGAGCAAAGTCAATGAAGCTCTGCTTACTGTAAACAAGATCTTTCTGAAACAGGAAAAGGCAAACTTTATAGTTCGTCAGGCTACATTGGCTGATGTTGATGCTCTGATGGAAATGATTGAATACTGGGCAAAACAGGGACAGAATCTGCCAAGAAAGCGTAACGACATTATTCGAGGCATACAGACTTTTGCTGTATGTGTAAAGGATAGCAAGGTCGTAGGCTGTGCCTGTCTTTATGTATATGATTCAGGTCTTGCTGAAATTCGCTCGCTTGGTGTTTCTCCTGTCATTCAGAGACAGGGACAGGGCAGAGCAATTGTCAACTACCTTATAAAGCGTGCCGCTAAGATGTTCATCAAGAGAGTATTTGTACTAACACGAAGCCCTGAGTTTTTCTCTCGTGTCGGTTTCCAGAAAACCGTTATTGAGGCACTTCCAGAGAAGATTTTAAAAGACTGTGAGAACTGCCCAAAGAGAGAACAGTGTGACGAAGTGGCATATATATACAATGTAGAGGATCACAAATAATATGAAGATTACAAGAAAGACATTCGATGAAGTAATGTTTCCATGTTACAGCCCAATGAACATGGTGATTAAAAAGGCTCATGGCGCACATGTACATGACAATGAGGGAAATGTATATGTGGATTTTACATCAGGAATTGCTGTTAACTGTTTAGGTCACACTAATTCTGGTGTTCAGAAGGTTATTAAAAAGACCTGTAAAAATCTTATTCATGTAAGTAATATTTTCTGTAATGAATATACACTTTCACTTGCAAAGAAGCTTGTTGATGCAACTGGTTATGAGAAGGTATTTTTTGTAAACTCTGGAGCAGAGGCAAATGAAACAGCCTTAAAACTTGCAAGAAGAGTTGCCTTTGATGAGTATGGCGAGCAGAAAAACGAGATCATCTCTTTTGTCAACAGTTTTCATGGCAGAACATTCTTCTCGGTGACAGTCGGCGGACAGGACTGCTATTCAGACGGATTTGGTCCAAAGCCTGCTGCAATCACTCATATTCCATTTAATGACATCAAGACTTTTGAGAATACAATTTCAGATAAAACCTGTGCCGTAATTTTAGAACCAATTCAGGGCGAGGGTGGAATTCTGAAGGCTGATGATGAATTCTTAGTAAAGGTGCGTGAGCTTTGTGACAAGTTTAATGCAGCTCTGATTTTTGATGAGGTTCAGACTGGTGTTGCCAGAAGCGGAACTTTGTATGCCTACGAGCAGACTCCGGTAAAACCAGATATTTTAACCTCTGCAAAGGGACTTGCTGCTGGTCTGCCAATAGGTGCTGTAATGACCTATGACAGATTTGCAAAGCATTTTGTTCCTGGCACTCATGGCTCAACATTTGGTGGTAACGCACTTGCCTGCTCAGTTGGCTGTTATGTTATCGACAAGGTAAATAATGAAAAGTTTCTTGGAAATGTAAAGGCAATGTCAGCCTATATCAAAGATGAGATTGCCAAACTCAACGACAGGTATCAGGTTTTTGAAACTGTAAGAGGCGAGGGGCTGCTTCTTGGGCTCGTGCTTAAGGAGAAGTATCAAGGCAAGTCAGGAGAACTGCAGAAATTATGCTTTAAGCATAAGCTTCTTACTCTGGTTGCTCATGGGGATGTCTTAAGACTTGCTCCTGCACTTAATATCAAGAAGTCTGCTGTAAATGAGGGCCTTAAACTTCTGGACAAGGCTTTGGCTGATTTTACAGCTTAATACGGCAGATATCGACTTAAAATCTTAATCTCTATCCTCAAGCTGATGACCGTGTGAAAGCATGGCATCAGCTTCTTTCTTGTCACCTTCAGTACCAAAGTAAAAAAAAACAGTTTTTCATTTATCAATGAATAGAGCACAGATCTTTTTCTTTGTGTCAGAAAGATTTTTGTTATAGGTAGTGACTTTTCAGAATAGAGCAGGATATGAACAAAGTGGTGGCAACATCAATTTTGCCTGTTGGTGTTGCCATTGAAAGCTTTTTATTTTATTAGTTTTCTGAGAGTTATTGTAAAAATCTGTGTAAGCTTATCAAGCTCATCTACGCTTACTCTTTCATTTACCTTATGGATAAGGGCTGCAACTGGACCGAACTCTACAGTCTGGGTACCTAGAGGACGCACAAATCTTCCATCTGAGGTGCCGCCTGAGGTTCCAAGAGATGGTGTAATTCCTGTCACTTCCTTAATCGTTTCTCTAAGAGCTTCTATAAGCTCTCCATCCTTTGTCAGAAAAGGATCGCCTTCAGCTCTGAAGTCCATGGTGCACTTGATATTCAGTGACTGAGCAACTTCTCTTACATGGTTTTCAACAGATTCAGGAGTCTGCAGATCATTCCATCTGAAGTTACATCTTAGAGTACAGCTTCCTGGAATTACATTGTCAGCACCAGTTCCAGCATGAACATTTGAAACCTGAAATGAAGTTGGAGGGAAAAACTCAGTTCCCTTATCAATCGGGTTATCAATCATTCCCTGAATAAATCTTGAGGCCTCAAAAACAGCATTTTTTGCGTACTGTTCCATAGCTGCATGTCCCTGAATGCCTTCTATCACAATTGTTGCGTTAAGATCGCCTCTGCGGCCATTTTTGATGGAATCACCAAAAACATCATCGCAGGAGCATTCTCCAATAAGGCAGTAGTCAGGGATAAGATTATGTTCCTTTAAATAATCAACCATGAAAGGAGTGCCACCGACAGCATCTCCTTCCTCATTTGAGGTAAGTAAAATGCCAACAGTTCCACTGTGGGATGGATTGTTTTTCACAAACTCCTTTAGTGCGGTTATCATGGCGGCATCGCCACCTTTCATATCAGATGAGCCCCTGCCATACAGATAAGGCTTTCCATCATAATCATAAATATCGCCACAAAAAGGTGGATGATCCCAGTCAGCTTCATCTCCAGTAGGAACAACATCAGTGTGACCTAGAAAGAGTAAAAATGGAGCTCCCTTTCCATGGAGTGCCAGAAGGTTGGTTACTCCATGCTCCTGTACAGTCCGCATATCAAATCCAAGTGGCGCAAGTTCCGCCTTAACCACACATTGACAGCCGTTGTCATCAGGGGTTACAGATTTGATTCTGACAAGTTTCTGTGCAAGAGCAACCGTATTTGAGAGTTCCATTTGATATCCTAGTTCTGAGTCTGAGTCTTTAATGAATCTTCTGACTCATTGTCACCAACACCTTTCTTCTTGTCAAATATTAAGTAGAGATTTGCCAGAATGGTGCCTGAGATTGAGTGCCATACGCATGATACGGCAGATGCGATTGCAGCTTCAGCACTTGTTGGGAAGAACTTGCCACAAAGACCTGTAGCAAGACCTGCATTCTGAACTCCAACCTCGATTGACAGGGTTCTCTTTTTTGCGGTGCTCATGCCAAAGAATCTTCCAGCAAAGTGGCCAAGTATATAGCCTAGAGTATTGTGGCAGAAAATACATGCAAAGATAACCAGTCCAGACTGTAAGAACTTGCTGCCGTGAGCTGAGATTACGCCACCTACAATCAGAGCAAAACCAATAACGGCAATGCCTGGCATAATCTGTCTGATTTTACTGAACATCTCATACTTGTGGAACATGATGTTAAGTGAAGATCCTAATGCTACTGGAATAATGGTTACATACAACATGAACACAAACATGTTCCATGGATCAATATCAATTCTCTGACCAATAAGGAAATTTACTAAAAGAGGAGTTGCCACAGGAGCTAGCAGGGTTGAAACAGTGGTCATTCCAACAGAGAAGGCAACATCACCTTTACACAGGAATGACATGATGTTTGAAGATACTCCGCCTGGGCAGCAGCCTACAAGTACAAGACCGAGAGTTAAGCCGTCTGAAAGGTTGAACAGCTGTGCAATGCCGATTGCCAGAAGAGGCATGATGGTAAACTGTGCAACAGCACCTACAAATATGTCAAAAGGTCTCTGTGCAAGAATTCTGTAATCCTGACGACCTAGTGTCATACCCATTGAAAGCATGATCACTCCCAGAATAATGATCTGAGGGGTGCCTTTAACGAAAGAGCAGGTTTCAGGAACAAAGTATGCAAGAACGCCGGTTCCAATAACGAATAAAGCTGTAAATTTAGCAAGAAGCTTGCTTAATGCAATAAGAAAAGACATTTATTTTTTCCTGTAAATATGTATCAAGATAACAATTATCTTTTATATGCCAGTAAGTAATATTGCTTGAAATTTGGATGCGGGTAGGCCAAAGACAAGTGGCGTTTCTAGCTTGCCTGGTTGGAAGCTAAATAAGAATGTAATTCCTAAAAATATAATCCTGATTGGATGACTATGACGGCAGGTTAGCCTTTGACAGACAAGGCTCTGGTAAAGCTGTCTGACAGCTGAGAATAATAAGCCTTTTTTGACAAATATTAAAGTGCTAAAAGGATGATAGCAGCTAATAATTTGTTATGAAATAAAATTTTATGGCGAACAAAATGACTCTGTTCAATAAATTTAAGGACTCATTTCTGATATTGTCAGTAAAGAAAGCGATGAGAGCTGTTCCTGAATATAGAAAATGGCATATAAGAGGTAATTTTTTGTGGGCCTCTTTATCTCATTATTTGTTCTGCTCTAGGCAAAATATCGTCACTACTACAATGTTTCAGAATTCGAAACAAGGATCAGATTATTAATGTGTTACAAGATTATTTTAACCTGAAATTTTTAGCTCCCTTCCTCATAATAATCAAATCCTCCCAATAAGGTGAAATGCTGATGTATGCGTTCATAAGGTTATCCTCAAATTAAAGTTCAGTTCCTAGTTACCTCTTTCATACTAATAGAAGCTTTGAAATGGTCTTTTTTACAATATATATTGATATATATCTATGTAATGTGACATAATAGATATATAGATAAACGTCTATATGAGGTAACTGTATGAATTCAATGGATGTGGCATTAATCTGTAAGGCTCTTTGTGATGCTAATCGACTAGAGATTGTAAAGATGTTATCGGACGGAGAAAAGTGTGGGTGCAAACTTCTGGAAAAATTTGATATTACTCAGCCTACATTATCTCATCATATGAAGATACTCATAGAAAGTGGTTTGGTGAATGACCGGAGGGAAGGTAAATGGCATCATTATTCTCTAAATTATGATGCATTAACAAATTATAAAAACTTTATTGATGAACTTTTATCTGTAAATGCCAGTCTTGTAAAGGAGGAAACTGTTCATGATAGGTGACTTTATTATGAATCAGATTCTAGGCATGGAATGGCTGAATGAGGTAATAAGGGCATTACTTATTACAGTAGGAATTAATACGGAGAGTCGAATTGGAGGAAGCATCCAGTTCTTTCTATATGACGTAATAAAAATCTCAATTTTGTTGTGTGTGATTGTTTATATTATTTCCTACATTCAAAGCTATTTTCCTCCTGAGCGAAGCAAAAAGATTATGAGCAGATTCCAAGGAATATGTGCGAACTGTATTGCGGCTCTACTTGGAACTGTGACTCCATTCTGTTCTTGTTCATCCATTCCTTTATTTATTGGATTTACAAGTGCTGGTTTACCATTGGGGGTTACATTTTCTTTCCTAATCTCATCGCCAATGGTGGACTTGGGAAGTCTGGTTCTGCTTATGAGTATTTTTGGATGGAAGGTAGCAGTGATTTATGTATTGCTTGGTCTGATTCTTGCGGTTGCAGGTGGGATGCTGATTGAACGACTTCATATGGAAGATCAGGTGGAAGATTTTATTAAAAATACCCGATTTGTTGATGTTTATACTCCCTTACTTACACAGAAAGAAAAATTGCTTTATGCAAAAGACATAACGAGCGGAACAATAAAAAAGGTTCTTCCATATATTCTTGTCGGTGTTGCGATTGGTGCAGTAATTCATAACTGGGTACCGGAAAGACTGATTGGTTACATTTTGGGATGCCATAATCCTTTTGGAGTCGTTTTTGCTACAGCAATGGGAATTCCTATGTATGCAGATATTTTTGGAGCGATACCGATTGCCGAAGCTCTGTTATCCAAAGGAGCATTACTTGGTACAGTATTGGCTTTTATGATGGGGGTGACAACATTATCCTTGCCATCCATGATTATGCTTAAGAAAGCAATAAAGCCTAAACTACTAGGAGTGTTCGTGGCTATATGTGCAATAGGAATTGTTATGGTTGGTTATTTATTTAATATTATTCAAGGGATAATTGTTTAATAGGAGGCAAAAAAAATGAGTATATTTGGAAAGAAACTTTCAGAAGAAA